>JBNMHH010000047.1:0-10346 GCA_050872665.1 Helicobacteraceae bacterium | reverse complement strand
GCGTTGCAGTGAGTGAGCCGAAGCACTCCGCGAAAAGTCGCCACAAGCTGAATTTGCGACTACGCATTTCCAAAAACTTATCATACATAGCATTACACAAAATAACAACGCCTCGTCCGTCATCACCGCGCCACTAGAGACAAATCCAATGCCCGTGCTACTTAAAATCACCGCACACGCGATAGGGCGCAATGCTTTGCTTTCACCCACTTCGCGCCTAAAGCCCCATAGAAAAAATAAGCCACAGCTTAAAAGTCCAAAGAAAAATGGCGCAAATCGCGCCCCAAATTCATTCACGCCAAAAAGCCACATACTTACCGCACTCGCCCAAAAGCTAAGCGGCGGTTTGCCCCAAAATGGCGTGTCATAGTCGTAATAGAAAAGCATTACCCATTCATTTAGCTCTAACATTTTGCGCGACATTTCCGCATACCTAGCCTCTGTGGTGCTCATCAGCGGATAAAAGTTTAGGCTTATTAAACGCACGGCAAAGATGAATAATAATAGCACGATTAGCGCGTATAGCGGGGCGTTTTTGCGATTTAGCAGATTTGAAAAGCGCATTTAAGATTCCTTAGAAAAAATATTGGCGCATTATAGCTAAAAATGCGAGTTTAAAAATAGATTACTTCGATTTTCTGCGAAAATCTCGCAATGACGAATCCGCCCACCTCCGTCATTGCGAGGCAATTTATTGCCGAAGCAATCCAAAAAAATCAAATAGATTGCTTCGTATTCTACGAATACTCGCAATGACGGGTTTGGTTAGGTAAAGATTTTAAAAAGATTTAAAAAAATTATAGAATCAAAAAAAGTAAAATCAAAAAAAACAGAATCAAAAATAAAGAAATTAAGAATCAAAAAATCAAAAATAAGAAAATAAAAAAATTAAGAATCAAAAAAGGGCGAAAGCGTTTAGATTTAACACTTCCGCCCCAAGTCTTAAGCGATAGCTATCACTTTAAGAGATATTACCACTCAATAGTTCCACTTGTAGATAGTGGAGTGCTTCTATTGCCCCAGTCGCCAGAGCTTTTAAAAGAAGTAGCTAGTCCTTTACAGAAGCTACCTTCTTTTTCTGTGCCGATGCTACCTTGAAGCAATTTGCCATTAAGTCTTGTAGGGTCAAATATCATAAAG
Source organism: Helicobacteraceae bacterium (assembly GCA_050872665.1). Lineage (GTDB taxonomy): Bacteria > Campylobacterota > Campylobacteria > Campylobacterales > Helicobacteraceae > NHYM01. The sequence continues at coordinate 9,206 of JBNMHH010000047.1, read as the reverse complement.
CCTGATTTGCTAATACCTAGGATACCACCACAAGTCCCTTTACCAGATGCAGTTGTGCCAGAGATATTGCCTAGCACATCAATGTGTCTAGCGCCATTTGTGCCACCACCAGTTACTGTAAAACTTGTAGTGTCATTATTACCATTCCAAGTGTCACCACCCGGTCTAAACTTATCTCTACTAACACCGCTAATTAGCAACATCCATTCACTCCACGCCATTGTAAAGCCACCTTGTTGGTCTGCTACTTTTTTGTTTGGGTCAGGTGCATTGTTTGCTGTTGAGTCGATATTATCAGCAAAGATTTTAGCTACGACTTGTTTTTGAATCGTAGATAAGTCGCTTCTTGCTGTAGCTATCTGCGCATCTGTCCTAGTTGCTACGAATCTAGGTATCGCAACCGCCGCTAAAACCCCTAGTATTACGATAACGAATACTAGCTCAATCATACTAAAACCACTTCGTTTCATTTTGAACTCCTTTTGAAAGAAAATTTGCTTTCATAAAATAGCGATTCTAAAATGTCATCTAAAAGCGAATCTCTTGCGAGATTACTTTAAGATTTCACTTTAAAGAACACACTTTCATAAAAGTAAATGAATTTTTAACAAATATTAGCTTAAAGTTTTCTTAAACGAAAAGTAAATGTAAAAAATTTTGCCTAGTTTTTATAACATAATGTAACAATCTATCCAAAAATATTTAAAAATCGCTTTGCCTTGCTACTTTGCGGATTGGTAAAAAAGTCTTGTGGCAGGGCAGATTCGGCGATTTTGCCATTGTCTAAAAATATAATTTGATTGGCGATTTTTTGGGCGAATCGCATTTCGTGCGTTACGATTATCATCGTCATTCCGTCCTTGGCGAGTTCTAAAATCACCGATGAGACTTCGTAAGCCATTTCAGGGTCAAGCGAGGCGGTTACCTCATCAAAAAGCAAAATCTCTGGCTTCATACAAAGCGCACGGATTATCGCCACGCGTTGCTTTTGTCCGCCACTTAGGGCGATTGGCATTGCATCTTTTTTATCAAGCAAATTAAATCGCTTTAAAAGTAGCTCTGCGTCCGCAATTACGGCGTCTTTGTCGCGCTTCTCTACCTTTATGGGCGCAAGTGCGATATTTTCTATTACGCTTAAATGTGGGAAAAGCTCATAGCTTTGAAAAACCATACCGATTTTTTGCCTAATGTTGCGTAAATCACTTTGCTTTATTGCCTTGTCTTTAAAGAAAATCTCCCCGCTATCGCGCGATTCAAGCCCGTTTATGCAACGCAGCAAAGTGCTTTTGCCACAGCCACTAGGTCCTAAAATCACTAGCACCGCGCCTTTTTCAATGCCAAAACTTATATCATTTAGCACGATATTTTCGCCAAATTTTTTGACTAAATGTTTTGTTTTCTAATAACGCCATTTTGCCCTACTTTATGATGATTTTAAGATTCGCCTTTAATTATAGCTAAATTTTTTCTCTAAATGCGCACTTAAAAGTGAGAGCGGGTAGCACACGATGAAATACGCCACAAAGATTGCGCCGTAAATAAAAAACGGCGCGTTTGGTTGCGTGAAAATGGAGGCTTCGATGATTTGCTGTCCTACTTTTAGCATTTCTACCACGCCAATTAGTGGCACGAGTGAGGTTGTTTTGATGATTCGCGTGGCTAAATTTATGGCGGAGGGCAAGATTTTGGCGATGATTTGGGGCAGAATTATGTAGCGATTGATTGCGCTTTGCGACATTCCTAAGCTAAGGGCAGATTCGACTTGGTGCTTTGGCAAAGACTCTATGCTTCCGCGCACTAAGTCCGCCATTTCAATGCTCCCCCACAGCACGAAAACAACTATCGCACTCGCCGTTGAATCCAAATATATCGGGCTAATTTTTGGCAAAAAATAAAAAATCAAAAATAGCCACACCAAAATAGGCACAATGCGAATCGCCTCTAAATAAAATATAAAAAATAGTCGCACGGCGAGATTTTTGCTAGTCATTAACACACCAAAGATTATGCCAAGCACAAAGCTAAAGATGATAGATAAAAACGCGATTTTGGTGGTTATCCAAAGCCCCCGGAGGATTCGCTCTAAATTATTGCCCTGCGATAAAATCTCAAACATAGCGAAACCTTTTTTCTAAATAAGCAAAGATTAGCGAAATCGGCAAAATGATAATAAGATACGCGCTAAAAAGCATAAACAACGCCTCGCTAGTCTTGTAATAATTTGCGATGATATTATTTGTGGCAAACATTAAATCCGCCAAAGCAATCGCCGTAACCACGCTACTTTCCTTAATCAAAAAAATCGCATTCGCACTAAACGCAGGAAGCGCAATGCTAAAACTCAAAGGCAAAATGATATAAGCCACAATCTGCCTTTCGCTAAAGCCAAGCGAACGCGCCGATTCGAGCTGAATGCGCTGGATTTGGCTAAGCGCGGCGCGAAACGATTCGCACATATAGCTTGAGCCTAAAAATGTAAGCCCCACAATCGCGCTAATCTCCGCGCTAAATTTCACACCCATCATCGAAGGCAATCCGTAATATAAAAAGTAGAGCTGAATCAAAAAGGGCGTGTTGCGTGAGATTTCGATATAAATTTGCGCGATTTGTCGCAAAAGCGGGGTTTTGTAGTAAATAATAAATGCCAAAATTAGCCCAAAAATGGTAGAAAATAAAATGCCCAAAAATGAAATCTTTATGCTTAAAAGCCCTGCGGTAGCATAAACCCCGACATTTGCCAAAATAAAATCAAAATCCAAAATATGAGTCCTTTTGTGCTTTAAGCCACCGCACTTTGTAGCGTGGCGTGGATATTCTTTGTATGCGCTTTTTGATAAAGCCACACGCTTACGAAAAAAAATATTATCGTGGGATTCTAACATTTTTTGTATTGCTTTTACGCGAATCTTGATTTGCTACTATTTTCGTCATTGCGAGTGGGTGCAACGAGCAAAGCAATCTATTTTAGCGACTTGAAATCACCAACGATTCTACTTACTTTTTGGCGTTTTTAAGTCGATTCTGCCGATTAACTATCGGCTCATTGATTCGATAATTGCTTAGAATTGCGTGATTTAGATTGCTTTGTTGTGTTCGCTATCGCTCACACGCCTCGCAATGACAAATCGCCACCCCGTCATTGCGAGGGCGACAGCCGAAGCAATCAAAAAAAACAAATAAAGTGTGGATTGCTTCGTTCGTTACACTCACTCGCAATGACGGGGTAGGTGCGGATTGATTCAAATCACTTCGCGATTCTTACAATGACAAAGTAGGGCGTAGATTGCTTTGGCGTTTGCAACGCCTCGCAATGACGAGGTGGGGGGGAGTCGCCATTATGTGTAAATGGCGTCATTACGAGATTTTCGTAGAAAATCGAAGCAATCCAAAATAAAACATAAATCGCCACAAATTTTTAAGCCACGAAATGCTAATCTTTAGAAAATAATTTTAAGCGATTTTAAGGGGCAGATTTTGCTAGACAAATTTTTGATTACGCATAATAATTATGATGAGATTTTGGCGAATCCTGCGCGTTTGGCGGAGCATAATATCACTAAGATTTATTTGCGTGATAGTAATCTGCCCTTGCCTATTTTTCGTGCATTTTTAGAAATAAAAAATATCGAAATTTTTGTGAATCACAGCGATTCGCCTGAAATTTTGGCGCATAACAATATCCACCTAAAAAGCAATGAATTGCATTTGGCAAAAGTGCTAAAGAGTTGCGATTCGCCTAAATCAGCGCGGATTTTATCCTACTCGGCGCATAGTTTGAGTGATATTTTAAATGCACATAGCGCAAAAATAGATTATATTTTTATTAGTCCCATTTTTGCGGTAGAAAATAAAAATCCACCCTTAGGTGTGGAGTTTCTAGCGCAGATTCCGTGTGAGATAAAGCCTAAAATTTTCGCACTTGGTGGAATTAACAAAAATAATATCCACGCATTTGAAAACTTAGACATTGCTGGAATCGCTGGGATTCGCGCATTTGATAAAATCTTTGCCTAATATTTAGCACACAAATCGCCCAAAAATTTTTGATTAGAATCAACGAAATTTTTGCCTTTTCATTGTATAATCACGGCTTTAAATATTTTTAAGCAAAGGAATCAAAATGAGTGAAATTATCGCAAAACGCAAGAAAATCTATAACCCCGAATCCAATGAGACCGTAAATGAGCGCAAGGTTTTTAATGGCAATCCTACGAGCATTTTTGATTTGAATAAAATCAAATATCAATGGGCGTATAATCTATGGAAAGTTATGCTTGCAAATACTTGGTTTCCTGAGGAAGTTGGTATGGCGCAGGATAAGCGCGACTATGTGAGCGGATTAACAGAGCAAGAGAAATTAGGCTACGATAGGGCGTTAGCGCAACTTATCTTTATGGATTCGTTGCAGACAAATAATTTGATTGACAATGTCAATCCTTACATTACAAGCCCCGAGCTAAATCTTATTTTGGTGCGACAGGCTTATGAGGAAGCACTGCATTCGCAAAGCTATGATGTTATGGTTCAAGCAATTAGCGATAATACCGATGAGATTTATGAAATGTGGCGCAAAGATGTGGAATTGCGCAATAAAAACGACTATATCGCTGATGTTTATATGGATTTGGCGAAAAATCCCACCGAGACGAATCTGCTAAAGGCTTTTTTTGCAAATCAAATCTTAGAAGGCATTTATTTTTATTCTGGCTTTTCGTTTTTCTACACACTTGCCAAAAGTGGCAAAATGCTCGCAAGTGCGAATATGATTCGATTCATACAGCGCGATGAAGTTACGCATTTGCTTTTGTTTTCAAATCTCATCAATTCCGTGCGAAAAGAGCGAAGCGACTTATTTACGCCAAGTTTGGAGGAAGAAGTTATTGAGATGTTTAGAAAAGCGGTCGATTTGGAATCTAATTGGGGCGATTATATCACTCAAGGGCAGATTTTGGGGCTTACAAGCGAGATTATTCGTCAATATATTGAGTATTTGGCTGATGAACGCTTGGAGCGCGTGGGATTTGCAAAGCTATACAACGCAAAGCATCCCATAAAATGGGTCGACCAATTTAGCAGTTTTAATGAGCAAAAGACGAATTTCTTTGAATCTAAAGTTACAAATTATTCAAAAGGGAGCATAACATTTGATGATTTCTAAAAAGCGATTTTACGCATTGCAACTAAAAATCAAAACTTCGTTTGAGGAAAATTTAGAGCAAATAGAGACGCTATCAAAAGGCTGTGGCGAGGGCGCAATCATTTTAACGCCAGAGGTGGCGATTAGCGGATTTTGCTATCAAAAGATGAATGAAGCAAGTGAATTTAGCAAAGTCGCCACTGAGCGACTTTTGGAGGCTAGTAGCGATAAAACTATCATCACCACGATGATTGAAAAAAATAAGGGCAAATTTTACAATAACCTTAAAGTTTTTTCGCGTGGCGTGATGATTCACAAGCAATCAAAGCACAAACTTTTCCCGCTTGGCAATGAGCATAATCATTTTGCTGCGGGTGATGAGGGCGAATTTTGCGAATTTGTGGTGGATAATATCAAATGTGCAGCGATAAATTGCTTTGAAGTGCGATTCCCGCGAATCTGGGATTTGGTGCGTGGCGCAGATGTGATTTTCGTCCCTGCGCAATGGGGCAAAGAGCGCAAAGAGCATTTTGAGACGCTAACTCGCGCCCTTGCTATTGCCAATCAAGCCTTTGTGATTTGTGCTGATGCGGCAAATCTAAATTTGGCAAAAGGCAGTGCGATTATTTCGCCCTTTGGCGTGGTTATCAAAAATGACAAGCGAGAAGTTGTAAGCGCGGAAGTAGATTTAAGCGAAGTGCGTAAAATGCGCAAATATATCCAAGTGGGATTAAGCTAAGATTGCGTTAAAATTGGGGCATAGATTTTGAATATTGAAACCGAACGAATGCTAGATTCTATCGAATCAAAGTTTCCATTATCGCCACATATCCGCACTGCTATGGCAAAAATCCCGCGTGAGGTTTTTATGACAGAGGCATTGCGCAATCTCGCATATCGAATCGATGCCATTTCGATTGGGGCGAATCAATTTATAAGCTCTCCGCTGACCGTGGCAAAAATGACGCAGTTTTTAGACATTGATAAAAGTTGCGATAGTGTGTTAGAAATCGGCTGTGGTAGCGGGTATCAAGCCGCGATTCTAAGCTGTTTATTTAGGCGTGTCTTTAGCATTGAGCGAATCGATAGACTGCGCGAAGAGGCGATTTTGCGCTTTAAAAAATTAGGCATTATGAATGTCAATACAAAGCTAGATGACGGCAATAATGGCTGGGAAAAGTTCGCGCCCTTTGATAGAATCCTATTTTCCGCATCTCCGAGTGAGATTGCGCCAAAAATTACTGCGCAATTAAAAGACAATGGGATTTTAGTCGCGCCGATGAGGCAAAAGGACGGCTCTCAAATCATCACGCGATTTACCAAAAGGCACGGGCGATTAGAGATTTTAGATACAAAGGGCGAATGCGAATTTGTGCCTGTGCGAAGCAATATTGAGCGATAGTGAGATTCGCGTGGCGTGGATTTAAGGGCGATTCATAGGGGCAAAAATGATGACATTGTTAGAGAGTGTTGAAATTATCACGGCAATCATTTTTGGGCTATGCTTTGGCTCGTTTTTAAATGTGCTAATCTTGCGCCTACCGCGTGGCGAATCCGTTTTATTCCCTGCCTCGCATTGCTTTGCTTGTGGCAAAGCGTTGAAATTCTACCACAATATCCCGCTTTTTTCTTATATATTTTTGCGTGGCAAATGTGGCTTTTGTGGCGCAAAGATTTCTGCGCAATATCCGCTAATAGAGGCGATTTCTGGGATTTTGGCTTTGGGCGTGTATCTACGCTTTGGCTTTAGTGGTGAATCTATTTGCATTGGCATTGCGATTTTATTGCTTTTGGCTTTAAGTGTGATAGATTGGCGATTTAGCGAAGTGCCTGATTGCCTTAACTTTTCCGCGCTAATCTTTGGGCTAGTGGGCGGAATCTTTTGGCATAGAGATTTTATCTTTGTGGTGGGAAGCGCGTTTGCGTTTGCGGGATTTTTCACACTTTTGCGATTCGCATTTCAAAGTTTTGCCAAAAAGGAAGCCTTAGGCGAGGGCGATATTATCATCGTTGCCACAATGGCGGCGATTTTGGGGTGGAAAGTGGCGTTTGTGGCGATTTTTATGGGTGCGCTTTTTTCGCTTTGTGTGCTTTTATTTAAGGGACATAATTTTAAATTGCCATTTATTCCATTTCTCTATGCTGGGCTTTTGGTTAGCTTGGCATTTTACGGCACGATTGCCATATTTTTAAAAGATTACCCACTATGAATCTAAGCCTAAGCCTCGCAAAATTTTTCCACAATAGCATTAGAAATTATTTGTTTTTGTCCTTTGCAAGGCTATTTTTTATATTTTTTATTATTTTGTTTTTTATCTCATCAATCGTCATTTTGATTGGAATCGCGCAGGTTACATTCGTAGTCAAGCTAAGTTTCGCGGATTTATTTTGGCTGTATCTCTACTCGCTCCCCAATAGCATTTTATTTATTTTGCCTATCACATTTTTGGCAACCGCAATTTTATCGCTTTCAAAGCTAAGCTATGATTATGAATTGCTCGTGTTTTTCTCGCTTGGCATAAGTCCTAATCGAATCATAAAGGTTTTTTTGCCCTTGTGCGCGTTAGTTAGCCTAACGGTTATGGTTTTTTCCCTTGCCATAATCCCGCTGTCAAAAAGCGCGTATTCAAATTTCATCAACGAAAAACGCGCAAATATCGATGTCAATATCAAATCAGGCGAATTTGGGCAAAAGCTGGGCGATTGGTTAGTTTTCGTGGATAAGGCGCAAAATCGTAATTACGAAAATTTGGTGCTTTTTTCTAGCAAGGGCTTGGGATTTGAGAGTTTTATTTTGGCAAAAAATGGCAGTGCAAATACGGCGGAGGGCGTTTTTGAGATTGATTTAAAAAATGGCGTGGCTTATTTTGCGGAGGCGACAAAGATTCGCAATATCATTTTTGAGGATATGATTGTCCGCAATGCTATTGGCGCGGTGAATCTAAGTAGCTATGATTTGCTATCCTATTGGAGCACCGCATTTAGCGAGGATACAAAGCGTAGAAAAGTTTTTTCGCAATATGTGCTTTTTTCGCTATTTCCTATCTTTAGCGTGTTTTTATTGCCACTTTTTGGCGTGGCGAATCCAAGATTCAATAAAAATCTCTCATACCTTTATATCATCGCAACTACGGGCATTTACTATACGCTAGTGTATTTTGTAATGGAATATTTGCCACTGCTTGGGATTCCACTGCTTCTTAGTGCGTGGCTAAGTGCGTCTTACGCGCTGTATCGGCGATTTATCTTAAGATATTATTAGGAGGTTTTATGAATCACCAAATGCTTATGGCAAATGCCGATATAATCTCACTTTTTGTAATCGCGCTAAGTGCGTCATTTTCGCATTGCTATGCAATGTGTGGGGGAATCGTCCTAGCGTATTCGCAAGGTTTGCAGGGCGGATTTGCCAAAAAAACGCTAGGGCATTTGCTTTATAATGCTGGGCGAATCACAACTTATTGCATTATCGGCGTTGCGTGTGCGTATTTGGGCGAAAAGTTTTCGGTTAGCAACGCCACGCGGGGCGGAATCTTTATCATTGTGGGATTTTTGATGATTTTATTTGGCATTGGGTATTTTTGTAAGCCCAAAATTTTGTTTTTTTTAGAGCCAAATATGGGGAATTTTAGCTTGTTTAAAAGGGCGTTTGGCTTTTTTATAAAGCGCAAAAGCATTATTGGCGTGTATTTTTTGGGGCTACTAAATGGCGCGATTCCTTGTGGAATCGTGTATTTTTTTGCGATGAGTGCGATGACAAGCGGTAGCATTTTGGGCGCGATAAAAATTATGCTAATTTTTGGCATTGCGACTATGATTCCTATGCTATTGCTTGGAATCTTTAGCTCAATTCTTACGCTTACGCGATTCAAAGGCGTTATTATGAAAATTTCTGCGCTTCTCATAATGCTATTTGGAATCTATACCATATTTAAGGGTTTTGGAATTTTATTTTCGTAAAATACCAGGCAATAACACCTGCAATGAGGTAAGGATAAAATCTTTCCCAAAAATATCTCCCAATATTTATTATTTTCCTCATTGCACCTCTCCTCTCTATACTCTGATT
>JBNMHH010000046.1:0-10420 GCA_050872665.1 Helicobacteraceae bacterium | reverse complement strand
TATTTGGGTATGCAATTTCGCAGATTTTGGAATTTTCGGGGTTTCGCAGACACCAAGTCTAGTCTCAACCCCAAAAATTCCAAAAAACTACAAAAGCCACACTGCAACTACTTCGATTGCGATTACGCTAAAGCGAATCGACTACGAATCCATAATCTTTTCGTCATTGCGAGATTCGGCAACGCCGAATCGTGGCAATCCACCACCCCGTCATACTGAGCGTAGCGAAGTATCCACTTTGGCGATTCATAAATCAATAGCAAATCACTTACTTTAAGCAAATCAAAACCTACGAACTTACCTAAAGCTACTTCCGCGCCCCACATTATTTTTAAATGAAATATCTTATAAATCTACATTTAAATTCACACGATTTTAAAGTCTTTGATTTTTAGTAGTGATTCAAAGCCTTTTAGCGAATCTAATATTTTTTCTTTTGGCAAATTGCGCGTGATAAAGACGAGATTCGAGCCACTCTGCGCGTCTTTTTTGATATGTGTGGGCGGATGGATAATGTGCATCGCGCCATTTATGCTTACCAAAAAATCCTCGCCAATGTCTAAAATCCCCTTTACGCGCAGGACTTTCGTGCCGTATTTGTGTAGCAACAAACTTAGCCAAATCCCAAAGCCACTCCACTCAATCGCCCCGCTAAAGCTAATACTAAGAGTCTCAAAGCCTTGTGCGTGGGGTTTATGCGAATCTTTGTGCGATTCGTTGCGCGAATCTTGTGAATCTATCGCTAGATTCGGGCGATTTGTGGTTTGATTTGCACTGTGATTCGCGCTTTTTTGCGAAAATAACGGCTCATAATTTACCCCCAAAGTCGCCTTATCAAAAATCTCCACGCTTGGATTTAGCCCCAAAATCTCCGCGCGTAACGCCTCTAAAGCATTTTTATCGCCCTGCAAATCCGTCTTTGTCAGCAAAATACTATCGGCAAAGATGATTTGCTCCCGCGCCTCGTTGTTTTGTAGGTGTAAAAAGCCATTTAGCGCGTCAATACAGGCGACAACGCCTTGCGCCTCAAAATGCGCCCCCAAAAATGTATCGCTTAAAAGCGTCCATAAAATCGGCGCGGGATTCGCCAAGCCTGTGGTTTCGATGATGACTTTTTGCAATTTTTCGCCACGCGAATCATAGCCATTTAGCACATTTCTTAGGGATTCCACCAAATCTATGCGCCGATTACAACACACGCACCCCGCGTTTAGATAGAGCATTTGCTCCTCGCTATAATCCACGCTCGAGCGCAAAACCCGCTGGTCTAGGGCGACTTGCCCGATTTCGTTGATGATGACAGCTATGCCTTTGTCGTTATTCGCGCTTAAATACTGCCCCAAAAAGCTAGTCTTGCCACTGCCTAGGAAGCCCGTGATTAGCGTAAGTGGAATCTTTGCCATTTTAATTAGTGCATTTTAATGCGTGGATTTGTGATTCGCGCTAGAAAAATCCGCGCTAGATTCGGCATTCAAACTAGATTCGCCCAAAAATGCGAGTAATTTATTATCTAGCGCGTCAATGTCGCGCTTTGCCAAATCTCTCGCCTTATCCCACAAATCGCCCAAATCATTGACAATCAAACTTTGCCCCTTTTTATCGCTCAGCACAAACTTACTGCCCTGCCAATCAGCGATTTTTAGCCCATAAAAGCCCAAAATCTCATTTAGCAATTTCACGCGCTTTAATCTAGCTCTCTTGCGCTCCCTAGCATTTTCATTCACGCTAATGGTGGATTTTTGCCTATCAAAATTCATATCGCTCCAATGAAATGAGCTAACTAACTCACCGCACAAAATACACATTTCTGCCCCCTTACAAAGATAAAATTATGCTAAAATTTGGCTTTAAAAAACCAAAAAGGAATCGCAATGCCATTTGTCAATATCAAAATTACCAAAGAAAACGGCACACCTACTTTAGCCCAAAAGCGCGAACTAATCGCAGGTGTAACGAATCTACTCGCCGAAGTGCTAGGCAAAAACAAAGCCTCCACGGTCGTCATCATCGATGAAATCGACACGGACAACTACGGACTAGGCGGAAAAACCATAACCGAAGTGCGGAAAGGGAGTAAATATGGGAATGTAAGATAAAAAATTTATTTAGCGTTTTAAACAATATCTAATCTACCATTACACGCTAAGAATTTAGGATAAGCACGATAGATTTTGCCACCTAACAATGCGCCATTTTCTTTCTTGCTTCGCTTCACTCCATCACTCCCCCACGCGCCCCATTGCTTGAAAAAAAACGCGACATTTTGTGCCTCACACTGCTTTTTGATATTTAGCACCCACTCTTCCTTCATAGCCCTTGCATTCGCCCCGCTCTCACCCCCAGCGATGACCCAATCAATACCGCTCAAGTCTAGCTCACCCAAATCGCTTATAAGTGGCTCACAAGATAGCCACTTCACACTCGCACCCAAATCACGTATCAAATCTATGCGCAATTTTACCTTACTAGATTCTACCGTAGTGCCTAGCCACACATTTGGCGGAATCTCACGCTTAGAAAAATATTCTCTCATTGTGTGCGGACGCTTGGTTAGGATTTGGTATTGGTGGTGGGGAGTGTCTGCAATCACTTGCATCACGAGCTCCAAAAAGCTAAAATCCATTTTTTGGTGAAATAAATCGCTCATCGAATTTACAAAATAAAACGTGGGCTTTTTGTTGCGCTTGGGCTCATCTAGCCTTTGAGGGAGCATTTTAAATGCAAAGCCATCTTTATAGTCAGGATTGCCAATAGCTTGCAAACGCCTTGCCATAGCCTCAGCATAGCAGTTTTTGCAACCACTGCTTACTTTATCGCAACCTATGGTGGGATTCCAGCTTGCTTGTGTCCATTCGATTTTGGTTGGCTTCATTTAGAATTTAAACCTTTGTTGTTTATGTTTTGGAATTTTAATAAGATGCTCTAGTTTGATATTTTTTGGATTATTTATTTTCTTTTTTGCTTTAATATCAATAATTTCTATATCCCCATAATATAGTTGGTCTTTAAGAGATTCTCGTATTGTTTCTATGGTAGCTGGAGTATTATTTATTTCATTTTGAATTAGAGTGCCAAAAGTCTTATTGTCATAATCTATTATCTTATTTTGAATCTGTTTTTTGATGAGGTTTAATCCCATTATTCTATCTTCTTCTGTAAATAAAAACATTATGTTTTTATTTTTTGTAGAATAGCCAAACATATCAAGTCCTTCTCCACCATAATGAATAAAAGAATTGTGGTTTTCGTAGTGAAGTTTAACCATTTCATTTCTGGCTATCGGGTGATTACTAAAATGTAATAGCCAATACGCCCTATGTGTTTTTTGTCCTTGCACAAAAAACGGCGTGTAGTAACAAGCTCCTACCTTATCTATTATAGATTTTAATAATCTAAATTGCAAAATCTTTCTATTGTCATCATTGTCTTGTTTTGTATCTAAAAGGTGTTCAATATCATAGTTATCTAATCCTAGCTTTAACAATGCTGATTTATTTTTTATTGTTAGATAATCAATCAAACTATCACAAGCAAAAGTCAAAATAATTTCAGCATTTGGAAAACTGCCCAAAATATTTCTAATGGTATTTATAGTTGCATCTGTATAACCATATTGGTCGAGCAGGAATATAGCTTTTTGATATTTTTTATCTCTTAATTTTTGAATTATGCTGGAATAAACTTTCTCAAATTCACCATTGACAATTTGTGCCAAATCGCTAAACCCTCTATTAATTAGTGTTTGTTGTAAAAAATTAAATGTTGCTATATTTTTCTCAATACAATATGTAGAAATATCAAAATCAATTTGTTTGAATTTCTTGTTTTTCCTTTCAAATGCGATTTCTTTTTTAAGTCTTTCAATAGTGTCTAAAATTCTTAGCGGACTGCCTAGAATTTCTTGTCCACTTATATTTTTATATAACCCTCCGCCAGAAAATCCATCAATAACGGCAAATTTTAATTTATCTATAAATGGTAATATAGTTAAATGTCGTATATATGCTTCTAAATATTTTTCAATAATTTCTAATTTAACTAGGCTATGGTCTTCAATTATGGGAAGTGAGCCACCAATACCCCAAACATATTTTTCTATTTTTGCCACTTTGTAATATCCTTAAATTTAAACAGCCAGTAATTCATTTTTTGCCAAATCAAAGTTGCTGATAAGTAGCTCCTTGCCCTTTGGAGCGTTTGTCTGCTTAAAGTTATTCATACCATATTGCAAATCCCACTCGCACAAGCAAAAATCCCTATACAGCTCACGGATAAACGCGCTATCATCATAGGTAAGCAAAAATTTGTGCTTGGTGGATTTTAGGCATTCACATAGCTCATAGTGGTCAAAACTCGTATGCAAGATTCCCTTTTTGCCATAGAGTTTGGATTTGCTCGCGCTAAAATACGGCGGGTCTAAAAAGAGTAAAACGCCTTTCTCATCGCTATTTTCACTACCTCCTAAAAAGTCTTTGTAATCCTTGTGCGAAAATACAAAATTCCCCAAAATCTTGCGCGTTTTTTCTAGTCGCTCCACACTACTTGGCGTAAATCTGCTTTGATATGCCTTTTGTGAATATCCGCCACTATCCACCACGCCAGAAAATGTAATGCGGTTTAAGATAAAAAAGTCAATCCCACGCGTGATTTGGCTCAAATCATCATTGCGCCGAGAGAGGATAAATCTATATAAATCTCTACCCTCTTTAAAGCGATTTTTTAGCTCCAAGATTCCAGAGATTAGTCGCTCACAATCGCCCTGCAAACTTTGCCAAAAGCAAAATAGTTCATAGTTTAAGTCATTTGCATAGATTTTTACTCCGCTATGCTTTTGCGCGACATAGAGTCCCAGCGAACCACCGCCAAAAAATGGCTCTCTAAACTCGCTAATATCTTTTGGCAAAAATTGCGCGAGGAATTTTATCGCCCGAGATTTGCCCCCGGGATAGCGCAGAGGGGATTTTATGAGCGATGATTTTATTAGCGATTTAGTCATTATTTATCCAAATTTCAAAATTATTGCTTTTTGATTCTAGATTGAGAGACTGCAACATATTGATTTGTGCTTTTGAGAGGGGATTTTTGGCGATAAAAGGCTCTAGATTCTCACTTGACAGCAAAAGACTATCTTTTAGCACATTTGAAGTAAGGCGCAACACAACCTTAAACTTTTTATGCCCTTTAATCTCTGCTAGGTTATTATAAAGCATTAGCTTTAGTAGCCCGTCTTTTATGTCATCACTGCTTGGCAAAAGTGCGTTTTTGCTGTGTTTGCTCTCACACAAATGCAAAATCTCATCTCTAAACAACACATCATCGATTGTGAAAAAATACTGCCCACCTAAATAATTTTCTATCACAATTTTTTCCTTTTGTCCTATGCCGATTTGCTCTTTTGGTTGTGTTGTGAGGACTTCTCTATTTTGCGCTTCTTTTGCCTTGTGCCTAGAAAATTCCATAAACGCATTTTTGCTTTGCAAAATCTTATTTGCAAATTTATCGATATTTTGCGGATTATGCAAGGGGATATGAAGCGAGTTAGAAATATTTGCATAAGCTATGTAATTGTTCTTGTATGTAGGCGTTGTTAAATCGCTGATTTGTGATTTTGTTTGCCCTTGTGTGGTGTGCCTCCGCGCTATCATAAAATCCCAAAATCACATAGACATTTAGCAAACTCATTAGCGAAATGTTATCCCACTGCAAATAATCCATATCACCTTTTGCACCCTCATCTTTGATAAGCGGGATTATCGTAGCCACCTTACCCGCACCACAATCAAAAGTATCATACACGCGCGAGTAAGGATAACTCCTAGTGCGCTTTGGGCTTACCCACTTGCTTAGCGCAAATGTCTTGCCACAAAGATTTACAAGGCATTTGCTTGGCAAGTCGTTAATATCAAAATGCTTATCCAAGTCAATGCGTTGCAAGACTTCTTTGTAGCATTTTTTGTAAGAAAAACTTGTGATTTTACCAAAAAGCATTCAGCCCCCTATGAAAATCTATATTATATGATATTTTAACTTTAATTTTCATAGATTCAATCTTTAGCGATTCACACGAACCTATGGGCAAATCTGTGCAAATCTATATAGATTCACGCAGATTCAGATTAAATTACTACTTCGCTACTTACGCGGACATCTTTTTAAAAAATCATCAGCGATTTGGTTGAAAGTTACCCATTTCACGCCATCGTGCTTGTTGATATGCTCGATGATTCGCTCGTGCATTAGCAAAACTTGCGGACGCCCACTCACATCAGGGTGAATCGTCATTCCAAACACCGCGTAATCCATTTCGCGATAAACCCAATCAAATTGGTCAATCCACATTTGCCCTATATCACGCGGACTCACAAAGCCAAAGCTATTTGGGGACTTTTTGATAAACATCATCGGTGGCAAATCGTCCAAATACCAATTCGCAGGGATTTCCACCAAATCCGTTTCCGCCCCGCGCACCAAAGGTTTCATCCAGTCCTTTGCCTCGCCACTATAATCAATCTTACTCCACTTATCGCCAACGCGCACATAATAGGGCGTAAAGTCGTTGTGCATAAGCGAGTGGTCGTATTTTATGCCGTGCTTTAAAAGCAACTCATTTGTGATATTTGAAAACTCCCACCACGGCGCGACATAGCCTGTGGGTGCTTTGCCTGTGAGCCCCTTAATCAGCTCGATACTTTTTAGCAACACATCTTCCTCTTGCTTCGCACTCATTGCGATAGGATTTTCGTGCGAATAGCCGTGCGCACCGATTTCGTGTCCTGCATCGACTATTATTTTAAGCTGTTCGGGGAATGTCTCTATCGAATGTCCCGGCGCAAACCAAGTTGCGGGTAAATTATACTTTTTAAACAAATTCAAAAGTCGTGGGATTCCCACTTCACCCGCGAAAAGTCCGCGCGAAATATCATCAGGCGAATCCTCGCCACCATAGCTACCTAGCCAACCAGCCACCGCGTCAATATCCACGCCATAAGCTACCAAAATCTCTTTTGCCATTTTTTGCTCCTTTAAAATTAAATTTCGCCAAAACTCCTTTTAGTGAGTTTGGTGCTAAAATCTTTTAGATAGGGAATCGCCTCTCTTTGCGCGAAAATCTCATCTAAATTTATTTGCGCGATTACTACCTCATTTAGATTCGTGGCTTTTTTGATGATAGTGCCTTTGGGGGAAATGATACGCGAATCACCTGCAAATTCTAGCGTCTCCTTGTCATTGCGAGACTTCTGCAAGAAGTCGTGGCAATCCATAGGATTTGTAGGCGCAGCAAAACGGCTATTTATTTGTGGTTTGTGGATTGCTTCGGTCGCGTTGCTTCCTCGCAATGACGCATTTGCAGATTCTTTTCCGCTGTGATTACACGCTAACACAAAACACCCATTCTCCACCGCTCTCGCCCTACTTAGCAAATCCCAATTATACGCCCTTGCCTTGCCAAACGCGCTAGGATAGATGAGAATCTCCGCGCCTTTTAGTGCCAAAATGTTTGCGCCCACGCCAAAGCCTATTTCATAGCAGATTTGTAAGCCCACTTTTGCGCGAAATGTGCCAAAGTTCAAGCTAAAAACTTCGTATTTTTTGCCCTTGCTAAAGCGCAATTTTTCGTTCCCCCACAAATATATTTTGCGGTGTTTGCCTACGATTTTTCCGCTTGGTGCGATAATATAGGCGGTGTCATAGAGTTTTTTGGCTGATTTTTCAATGCCACAAGCGATTATATGCACGGCATTTTCTTTTGCAAATGCGCTTAGTGCTTTGAAAGTAGCGTGATTTTTGGGCTTTGTAAAATCCATCGCAAAATCCTTATCGTGCGGTGCAACGCAATATCCGCTATCAAAAAGCTCGTGGAAAACGATGAGATTCGCGCCTTTTTTAAGCGAATCTTTGGCGAGTTTTAGCGCAAGGTGCAGATTTTCACTCAAAGCATAAGGTTTAGGACACATTTGGATAAGGGCGACATTTAGGATTCGTGGATTGGCTTTGTGATTCGCGCTTGTGTTGCCCATTTTGCCCCCTTATTTTTGCCTAATTTTACCGCCCTTGCGAATCAAAGTCAAGCCAAATGCCGAAATTTCGCGCGAAAATCAATGCTTTTAATGTCAAATTTACACAAAATTATGTTAAGTTTATGTGAATCTATTGCCACATTTTGCTAAAATCGCGATATAATTTCACGCAAAATGATAAGGAATCGCTATGAATCTTAGCAATATGAAGTTTGAATTTTATGCTTCTGTGGTATGTGTTTTTCTTGTTTTCTTTTTTAAATGGCTATTGCTTTTGGCTATCATCTTGCAATTTCGCGTAATCCACGCACTAAAAAATAATATCCAAAGTGCGACATTGTTTAAGAATTTTTTCATTGCGTGGGTAGCAGAGATTATCTTTTGTGTGGGCGCTGCTTGTGTAAATCCAAATTTTTCCGTCTCAATGGGCTTGAACACATTCTATATAGGAAGCATTGCACTAACTATCAGTGCGCCTATGTTGCTTATCTTTACTCGGCGCTTTACCAAAGAAATAGTCGCTGTTACAAATGAGCGACTATTTTGGGGGATTTTTGTATTTGCAATCATCGAAGTATTTATGGGTGTGCTATGGGAGCTATCATATCTATGGTATTGGCTATCAATAGCGCATAGTTTAATGCACCTCACAACTACCATTATCAATATGTCCATACTAAGCGTAGTTGTAATCACTGCGCTATTAACATTTGCCGTAATCCGCGTAGAAGAGATTCGTGGTGCAAATGACAGCGCAAATGTTAGCAATCAAAGTTAGCTTGTAGCGTTGCGTTGCATTTTTGCAATGCAAAATATTAGATTCGCCCTAACTATCCCAGCTAAAAGATGATTTTCCCGTATCCATTTGGCTTAGTAAGTCCATATCATCGCTACTTAATGCAAAGTCAAATACGGCTAGATTTTCGCGCATTCGCAGTTCATTTTCTGACTTTGGAATGGCGACTATGCCCTGCTGGATTAGGAATCGCAGTGCGATTTGCGCCACAGATTTATTGTAATTTTTTGCCACGCCCATAAGTGTGGGATTTCTAAAAAAGTTGCTTTGCCCTGAGACAAAGGGACTCCACGACTCCAAAATCGTGCCAGATTCCTTCATCGCCTCGCGCAAAGCCTTTTGCTGATAAAAGATATGGGTTTGGCATTGATTCACCGCAGGGATTATCTCGCAGTCTTGGATAAAGCTACCAAACGCCTCCGCGTTAAAGTTTGAAAGCCCAAGCGATTTGATTTTGCCCTCTTTGTGGAGGCTCACCATTGCCCTATACATTTCTTTGGAGTTTCTATAATTGCTGTGAATGAGTAGCAAATCCAAGTAATCTAACTGCAATTTCCGCATCGAATCCTCAAATCGCTTCATCACCTCATCGTATCGCATATTGCTTGAAAGTTTGGTGGTGATGAAAAATTCCTCTCTAGGGACGCCGTAGTTTATCGCCGTTGCCACCGCGTTGCCGACTTCAATCTCATTGCCATACATTTGCGCGGTATCGATAAGCCGATAGCCCACATTGATTGCGCTTAAAATCGCGCCCTGCCCTCTTGCGCCACGCAGATTATAAGTGCCAAAGCCTAAAATGGGCATTTTTATGCCATTATTTAGCGTTACAAATTCCATTGCGCCTCCTTGTGGGCTACCCGCTGAAAATAGTGGAATCGCACCCGTGAGTGCCACCGCACCCGCGATTCGCGCCGAATCTATCATAAACTCGCGCCGTTTGCTATCTAAAATATCATTTTTCACTATCGCTCCTTAAAAAGCAAATTTATTGTATATTTTATTGAATTTAACAAGTGCGAATCGGCGCAATTAAATCTTGCGATTCGCACTTTAGAAAGATTTGCGCTTTATTATGCGCTATTGCAGTAAAGATTATGCTCTTTTAGTAGTCGCTTTTTTGCCTTTTTTCTTTTTATGCTTTTTGATTTGCTTTAAAATCGCTACTTCAAAAAATTCGCTTTTTGCTTTCGCATCTTTTAAAAACTCTTTAAAAAACGCCTCCACTTTTGCGACTTTTTTCTCGCTCAAAGCCACGCTTCCTAGCGCAAGTGTTTTGCCCTTTGTCGCTGCTTTGCTAACGGCTACTTTGATATTTTTCGCCTCTTTTTTCACGGCATTTTTTACCGCTTTTGCTTTTGTGCTTACCTTTGCGCTTGGGCTTTTAGCCCTCGTGCTAGTGGCGTTTTGCGCCTTTTTGACTACCGCTTGGGCTTTTTTGCTACCCTCGATTTTGTTGATTTTACTGATTTTATCTGTTGCCATTTTTTAACTCCTTATTTTAAATTTAGTGGCATTTTCACTGCTTTTGCAAACTCGCTAAAAAAGCTCTCAAACTCGCCCTTTGCTTTGGAATCGCTATATTCGCTAATCCCAAGTCCCTCGC
>JBNMHH010000045.1:0-10436 GCA_050872665.1 Helicobacteraceae bacterium | reverse complement strand
GTGAATGGGCACTCATACCTTGCGTGTGATACGATAATGGACGATTTGCTAAAAGAATATGACAATCCAAAAAGCATTACCATTTCGCCACTGGGCAATTTCCGTGTGATTAGCGACTTGGTGGTGGATTGGGAGCCTTCTATTGAAAATCTACGCAAGATTCGCCCTGCTATGGTAGCAAAAGCGGAATTTAGTGCGGAAAAAGGTTGCAAACAAACCGAAGCTGAGCGCGAAAAAATCAGCAAACAATGGGATTGCATTTTGTGCGGAAGCTGTGCAAGTGAATGTAGCAAATTAGAAGCAGATAGTAGCGACTATATGCAACCATTTGTATTCACTCACGCTTATC
Source organism: Helicobacteraceae bacterium (assembly GCA_050872665.1). Classification (GTDB taxonomy): domain Bacteria; phylum Campylobacterota; class Campylobacteria; order Campylobacterales; family Helicobacteraceae; genus NHYM01. Next base: position 10,087 of record JBNMHH010000045.1, on the reverse strand, counting down.
GTGCGGCAGCAGATTCGCGGGGCAAAGACCCTATGACACATATCAAACCTAGCGTGAAAAATGGGCTTTGGAATTGTGTGCATTGCCAAGAGTGCGCGAATCGCTGTCCTAAAGGCATTAGCTCTGCTGATGATGTCGCGAATCTTCGCGTTATGGCACTCAAAGGCGGAATGGATAGTGGCTTAGGACCAGACCACGCAATGGCATTCTACAAAGACTTGGTAGGTGGCTCAGGACGCCTAAATGAAATCTATCTTGCGATTCGCTCTGATGGAATCTTTGGCTCTATGGGCAAAATGGACATCGCTTACAACCTAATGAAAAAAGGTAAGATGAATCCAATGCACATCTTTGGCGAAGATGAGATTGAGGGACACAAAGATTTAGTAAAAATGATAAAAGCGGCACAAGCTGCTGAGAAGGAGTAAGATATGGCAAAAGAATTCGCATTTTTTCCGGGCTGTGTGCTATCACAAGCAGCAAAAGAATCCAAAATGAGCCTAGAGGCGATTGCGCCTGTTTTGGGCTGGAAGCTAAATGAGATAAAAGGCTGGAGCTGTTGCGGTGCGTCTCAAGCGCAAGATGTAGACCCTATCGCGGCACTTGTGGCTAATGCTAGAAATATCGCTTTGGCGGAAAATATGAAGCAACCTATGCTAACGACTTGTAGCACTTGTATGCTAACGCTAACTCGCGCGAAAAATACGCTTGACAAAGGCGCAAAAGAGCGCATTAACGGCTATTTGGCAGAGGGCAATATGAAATACGAGGGCAATACAGAGATTACTAGCCTACTTTGGGAGCTTTATGATGACTTAAAAAGTGTGAAGGCGAAAGTCAAAAATCCGCTTAAAGATTTAAAAGTCGCGCTATTTTATGGCTGCCACTCTTTGCGCCCTGAAAAGGAATTTAACGGCAAAGAAAGTGCTACGAATCCAAAAAGTTTTGAAGCAGTGGTAAGCGCACTAGGTGCGACTATCGTGCCATTTGCGAAAAGACTAGATTGCTGTGGATTCCACGCATCATATCCAGCGGAAAAATCCGTCAAAAAAATGTCTAGCCAAATCGTAAATAATGCAAGTGAAAACGAAGCGCAATGCGTTGTTACGCCTTGTCCGCTTTGCCAAATGCAGCTTGATATTTACCAAGAGCGATTCCAAAAATCTACAAATTCTAAAGCAAGATTGCCAATAATTCACCTCTCACAACTCGTGGGCTTGGCATTTGGCTTAAGTGCTAAAGAATTGGGCTTAGATTTAAATATCATTGACGCTACAAAAATCGCAGGATAATTCAGCTACAATGGCTTAGATTCGCGCTCTTTTTAGGGCGCGGATTGTTTGAATCTAAAAAGATTCGTCATTGCGAGGGCTTTTTCCGAAGCGTTTGTGCGAAGCACCGACCCACACTTGCAAATCCACAAGAATAAACCCTGTCATTGCGAGGCGCACGAAGTGCAACAAAGCAATCTACACTATGAATCAAAAATCATTTTTTATTTGCTAGAATCTAAAAAATAAAATTTATAAGGCAGATACTATGATAATTATCGGGCATAAGGCGTTGAAAAGTCCAAAATTTAGGGCGATTCAAAGCATTGAATCTATAAGCAAAACCTTTGCAAATGAGATTGTGTTTTTTAGTAATAATTTGGCACTTGCAAAGCATTGCAATGCGTGTGAAATCGCTTATAGCGTGGAAATAAAAAGCATTGTGGATTTGCTAATCTATGCGAATTTGGGCGCGAAATACATTGTGATTCGCCACAAAAATTTAGCCAAAAAATGCCAAAAAATCGCTAATGAGTATTTTTTGGACGCTAAGATTTTGCTTGTGATTAAGGAGGATAAAGGCATTGAATCTGCTGCAAATATGGGGATTGACGGCGTGATTTATGAGTGCGTTTTAAAAGAGATGTAAGCATTTTTTAAAGCTAAATTCTGCTATCATTGCGCTTTTTAATAAATCTTTAGAGAGGTGTCCGAGTGGTTGAAGGAGCACGCCTGGAACGCGTGTAACGAGCAATCGTTCGAGGGTTCGAATCCCTTCCTCTCTGCCACAAACTACGCTAAAATCTCCACCCGAATTTCGCGTTAATCCCATACGCATAAAAATTTATATTCGTATCATTTGCTTTACTTGCATTTATCAACGCGCCAAAATTGCCGTCTATCCGCAAATACCAGCGATTAAAGTCCTTGTGATAGCCCAAATCCACGCTAATTTTATGTCCGCGTGGAATTTCAAAGCGCAGAGTATCCGCGCCCTGCGCACTATTTGCGTAGCGCAAGATTCGCTCTTTTTGCGTTTTGTAAGCTAAAAATTTATATTCCAAATCCGCCAAAATCGCGCCGTAATTGCCAAAGTCAAAGCCCATTTTTCCGCCAAAAAGTGCGTCTAAAAAATATGCGCGGTAAGCCTCTGCATTTAGCACAAACGCGCCACCACCCGATTCGCTAAACTTTGGCATAGCGATATAGCCCTGATTTAGCCCTACATAAGGCATAATTGTAAAATTGCGAATCTTAAAATCATATAAAAACACCGAATCCACCGCGATTTGATAGAGTTTTTGGGCGGATTTGAGCGTGGAATCTACGCCTATCGCGGTGGATTCAACCTTGCGCGTGGAATCTACTAGCGCGATAGCCCCGCTAACGCCCAAGTCAAAGCCAAAATTCCCCGCGAATCGCGCTTCTACATTTGAGTTAAGCGCGAAATTATGGCTTTTTGTGCTTGTGGCAAATGTGGCTATGTCGCCCTTTGTCGCGCCACTAACGCTACCATAAGCATAGGCGAGGTTGAGTGCGAATCGCGCATTTGCGAAATCCACGCCATATCCCGCCTTTACTCCGCCTAAAACGCCGTTTGCGCCGTTTGTTGAGACGCCTTTGATGACTAATCCAGCGTTTATATCGTTTGGATTCGCGGTGGAATTGCTACGCACTTGGCGAATCTGCCTAGTTTGCTTTGTTTGGCGCATTTGTGATTGGGTGCGTTGCGTGATGATTTTGCGCGTATCGGTTTTGCGCTTTGGTGTGCTTGAAATATCTGCATTTAGCGCGTCAATCACTGCCAAAGGCGTAGCGTAAAATGCGCTAAAAGTTGCGCGATTTATGTCATTTGCGGTGGCTGTGAGATTCGCGCTACTTGCGCCACTTATGGTGTAAATATCATCGCCAAACGCTCCTAAAGTCGCGCTTTGATTAGCATTTATCGTGGATTTAAAGGCGTTGATTCCAGCTTGGTTGATTGTAACTTCTAGGGTTTTATTATCCGCGCTAAGTTTCGCATTTGCAAAGTCGCTATTGCCATTTATTAGGCTGATACTGCCCCCCCCCCGTGAGATTTCCTGTGATAAAATTATGATTCCCACTACCTGCACCAGCGGCGTTAATAATGATTGCGCCTGTGTTGCTGACATTGCCTTCAATTTTCCCCATTGTGCCACCTAATGCGCCGATTGTTAATGTGCTACCGCTACGATTTTCTACACCGCCTGTGGTAGTCAAAGTCCCTCCGTAGATTCCTATACTAGAATTTTGCGCGTTGATTATATCTCCGCCCCAAACGCCATCACCACCTCTTGTAGAAATTAGTTTGCCATTTATTCGCATACTTCCGCCATAAATGCTTAGATTCCCGCCACCGCCAAAAGCGGGGTCATATACATTGAATCCACCCGCACTGCCCGTAGTATCTACGGCATTATCTGCTTGTCCGCCGTTGTAAAAATCCCCATTTACGACTACATTTCCATTTGTGCTGTGAAAATTTGCGATTGTGGTTCTATCGTTTGGCACTATGCCTCTTTTGCCACCGATATTATAGGCGTTGCCGTTTATTGTGATTGTCCCGCCGTTGTTAGTAAGCGATTCTTGGAATCGAATGGCTTTTGTCGCTTCTATTGTGAGATTCGCGCCTTGCGATAATAAAATCGCTCCATCGTGGATAAAAATACTCATATCCGAAAAAGTCGCCCTTGCATTTGCACCCAGCGTAAGGCTTGTGCCTGTGTTAAATCGCACCTTTGGATTTCCGCCGTATTCCGTGCCACCTGCGCTAATATTTTGTGTGCTTGATATATATGAAAAGTTAGAATTTGCGCCCACGCTTATGCCACCGCTTTCGATAACCAAAGTGTGATAGCCCGTAAGTGCAAATGTGGCTTGAGTAAGAGAAAATCCGCCTTTTGAAAAAAATGTCGTAACGCCATTGTCAGCTTTTAGCTCATAAGTTGCGCCACTTGCGCCTATGATTCGCATTCCATAAGCACTAAAAGAGTAGGCATCGCCGTTGCCTTTTCTTGAGATTGTAAAATCTTCTCTTTGCTCGTTAGTGGAAAGCGTAACGCTACTAGGCAAATTATTGTAACTTGTGCAATACGCGATATTTACTAACAGCGCAATGTGAATCAAACCGCGCATTGCCAAATCCTTAAAAATTTATCTGCGAATCCTAAAGCGAATCCGCGTTTGAATCCTCGCTCGAATCCCACTGCCCGAATCTAAAAAAACTTATAAATCACACTTGCAATCGTTAGGATTCCCGTCCCTAGCACGAATAAATCCGCCCATTTGTTGCGAAAGATTTTCATCGCAGGGACGCTATAAATCGCAATCATCGGCATTATAAACAAAATCGCCGCGATGATTGGACCGCCCAGCGATTCGATAAAATCCAAAATGCTAGGGTTGATATACGCCACAGCCACGATTGTAACGAGCATAAATGTGGTTGTGAAAATGTTAATCGCACGGAGATTTGGATTTTCGTTTCCTGCGAGTTTGAATCCTTTGCGGATAATGCCATTTAGCCCCTCGTGTGCGCCAAAATAATGCCCAAAAAAGCTAGTCGCAATCGCCAAAAACGCCACTAACGGCGCACCATAGGCGATAATGGGATTTTCCATTTTATTTGCAAAGTAGGACAAAATGGGAATATTTGCCTCCCTAGCAGCCGCAAAATCCGCGCTATCAAGCGACAAAATGCAAGAAAACACAAAAAACATTATAAACACAAGCAACATTAGCGCGGTGTTAAATAAAATGTGATTTGCCTTTTCATTCGCATTGTCCGTGCCGTAGTGCTTTCGCACAGATTGCGTGAATGTCGAAATCGCGGGGCTGTGATTGAATGAAAACACAAGCACGGGCAAAGTCAGCCAAATCACCACAAAAAAGTCCTTTGCGCTTGGAATCTCCGTGATTAGCTCTAATTTCCAATGCGGGATAAGATATAGCGAAAAGGCAAAAAGCACGAAGCACAGCGGATACACGAGCGCGGAGCAGATTTTGGTGATGACTTCCTCTTTGGCAAGCATTACTAGCATTAGCCCACAAACTAGCACAAACGCCAAAATCGCGCGTGTAGCGGGGTAAAGCTGCATTGTGTTTTCGTCATAAAGTGCGCTAATCCCAAGCTGATTTATGAAAAAGTTGCCAAAAGTATTTGTGATGCCCACGCCATAAGCCAAACAAATAGGATAAATCGCAAAAAAGTAAAGAATCATTATGGCAAAACTTGCCTTGCGTCCCCAATACTGCGCAGCTGCGTGGGCTATGTCATTATCCGCGCTTTGCGAACTAGCCACGAATCGCGATAGCGCACGATGAGAGAGCCACACCATAGGGAATATTAGCACACACATTACCACGACAGCCCAAAATCCGCCCGTCCCAGCGCGAATCGGCAAAAATAAGATTCCCGCACCCACAGCCGTGCCAAATAGCGAGAGAACCCAGCGCAAATCAAAAGCATTTGGTTTCATAAATTGCTCCCAAAGTTAAAATTTCAAAACAACCACAAATTGCAATGAAATTGTAGCAGAAATTAAAAATTGTAGTTTAAGTAAAATGTAGCGCCGTTATTTTTGCCATTTGCGCTTATGATAGCGCATATTTTTTAAATAAATCTCCGCGTTCGGCGTAGGATTTGAATTGGTCTAAACTCGCACACGCTGGGCTTAAAAGGCAGATTTGGCTTTGTGTGTCGCAAAATTCGCCTTTAATTTTTGCCACCGCATTTTGCAAATCTCCGCAAACCTCGCATTCTATGCGCGATTCATCGCATAGCTCTTTTATATGATTTTCACACGCCCCGATTGCAAAGACTTTTAAGCGATAATGGCGCAAAATTTCCACAAGTGGCGCGAGAGAGACGCCCTTATTATCCCCGCCCAAAATGAGAAAAATAAATTTATCTTTATAAATTTTTAGTGCTTCTTCCACCGCCGAAATGTTCGTAGCCTTGCTGTCATCGACAAAAAGGCGATTTTTGGCGTCAAAAAATTCCTCGATTTTGTGGCTGTCGATTTGAAAAGAGTTCATCAAATCATAGTCGATTTTGCCCGTGAGTAGCTTTGCAATGGCAAGTGAGAGAATGCTATCAAGCAAAAACGCGCCCTTAAAGCGCAACTTTTGCGGATTTATGCCAAAGAGATTCGCCAAAGATTCCGCGCTATCATATAAATAAAGTTTGCCCTTAAAGGCTTTGGCTTGGGGCGAATCGGCGTAGATTTGCGGAATAATCGCGCTTGAATTTTCGCTCATCATAGTTAGGGGCTTTAGCTTGGAGGCGACATAAGATTCAAAGTCGCTATGCCACGAAATATGGTCTGGCGTAATGGGCAAAAGCGCGTAAATGTCGGGCTTTGCGGTATTTGTATAATGCAACATAAAAGAGCTAGTCTCTAAAATCCAAAGGTGGGAATTTGTCGAATCGCCCTTTGATTCGCGCGAATCATTGTGCGAATCGCTTGAATCTATAAAATCTGATTCGCCAAAATCGCCCGATTCGCCCGAATCTAAATCCAAATTACACAGCGGAGTGCCGATATTTCCGCCACTTTGCGCCCCCAAATCACGCAGTAAAAGCGTAGTCATTTGCGTGGTGGTGGTTTTGCCATTTGTCCCGCTAATCCACACGCTACGCGACATTACAGGCGCAAACAAATCATACTCGCTAATGATATTGGGCGCGTTTTGCGCCAAAAAGCTATGAGGTGCAATCCCGGGTGATATAATAGACAAGGACGAATCGCGCTCATTTTGGCTGATTTTTAAAATCTCTTTGCTTGGCATTAGGCGATTTCCTGCCGAATCCTGCGTAATTTCACTAAATTTATCATCATAAATATCGCAAGGTGCGAGAATTTTCCCTAACTCGCTCATAATTTTGCCATTACCCAAAAGATTTACGCGCTTATAGTTTGCAACCCTACTTTTTAAAAAATCTCTCATCTTTGCCACGAATCCGCCCCCAAAGTTAAGCCATTTTTCCCACGAATCTTTAGCGAATCTTTAGGCTTAAAAGTGCCAAAAGATTGCTTAGTAGCGCGATTATCCAAAAGCGAATGATGATTTTATTTTCACTCCACCCTTTGACTTCAAAGTGATGATGAATGGGCGACATTAGAAAGATTTTTTTGTGGCGCATTTTATAGCTGCCGATTTGCAAAATCACACTTAGCGTTTCCACCACGAAAATAAAGCAAATGAGGATTAGCAAAATCTCGTTATTTGTTACAATGCCCATATACGCGATGAATCCGCCGATAGACAAGCTCCCGCTATCGCCCATAAAGACTTGCGCAGGGTAGCAGTTATACCACAAAAAGCCAAAGAGTGAGCCAAGCAACGCCGATGAGACTACCACGAGTTCGCCCACGCCAATGGTTTTTGGCAAAAGCAAATACGAGCTAAAGACGGCATTTCCCGCTAACCACACAAAAATGCTAAGCGTAGTAATCGCGCAAATACTAGGCACGGTGGCAAGTCCGTCTAGTCCGTCTGTGATATTTACCGCGTTGCTTGAGCTTAAAAATACTAGCGTCCAAAAAAATACCGCAAAATAGCCCATATCAAGCACATAGTTTTTGACAAACGGCACATAGAGGCTACTATTATGCTCTCCCAAAGATAAGCATAACGAGATAAATAGCGAAATTACGCCTAGTGCGACAAATTTGCTTTTTGCTGAAATGCCACGATTGCTTTTTTGCGATATTTTTTTGTAATCATCTTCAATGCCGACAAACCCAAATAATAGCAAAGTCAAAACGCCCAAAAGCACATATAGATTCACAAAATTTGCGCAAAGCAGACTTGTAGCCACACTCGCAGAGATAAACACCACGCCACCCATTGTGGGCGTATTTGCTTTGATTTTGTGAATCGGCAGTGAGCTTGAAATGGGCTGTGCGGCGCGTTTGAGTTTCGCCCAAATGATGAATTTAGGATAGAAAAACACACAAAGCCCAAACGCCACAATAAAAGCTAACCCAGCCCTAAAAGAAATATATTGAAAAATATTAACACCAAATGCGGAATATAAATAATAAAGCATAAATAAACCTTGAATATTGATGAAAATTAAAGCATAATTATACTTTAAAATTTAGCATTTTTGGGGAAAAATTAAGCAAATGAAAAAAAGAGTAGTTTTAGTGATAACTGATGGAATCGGATTGAATGAATCGCGCGAGTGGAACGCCTTTGCAAACGCCAAAAAGCCCACTTATGATTGGCTTTTTGCAAATGCACCATATTCGCTTTTATGCTCTTTTGGCGAGGAAATAGGACTGCCAAAAGGGCAAATGGGCAATAGCGAAGTGGGGCATATGTGTATGGGCGCAGGGCGTGTGCTTTATCAAGACTTGGTAAAAATCACGCGTAGTCTTAATTCGGGCGAACTCGCGCAAAATGCGACACTTTTGGATTTCGCCAAAGATTTGGGAGTGATTCATCTATGTGGGCTTGTGAGCGATGGCGGGGTGCATTCGCATATATCGCATTTGCTGGGATTAGCAAAGATTTTGGAATCTATGGGCAAAAAAGTGTGGATTCATACAATCACCGATGGACGCGATATTCCGCCACTTTCCGCGCCGAAATTTATAAGCCAAATTTTAGATGCGCAAAGTGAGCGCGTGAAACTTGCCACCATTTGCGGGAGATTTTATGCAATGGATAGAGATAATCGCTGGGAGCGCATTGAGGTGGCATACAACACAATCGCAAATGGCGCGAATCGCGTTGATTTAGCACCGATTGATTACATAAAAGCGCAGTTTAGCGAAAATATCACTGATGAGTTTATAAATCCAGCGACATTTGGCGACTTTAGCGGAATAAAAGACGGCGAAGGCTTTATCTTTACGAATTTTCGTAGCGATAGGGCGAGGGAGATTATCCGCGCTTTGGGCGAGGAGGATTTTAGCGAGTTTGAGCGCGAAAAGAGAGATATAAAAATCCTTTGTATGTGCGAGTATGACGCAAAATTTAACTATCCTATTTTGTTCCCAAAAGAAAATGTGAGCGAGACTTTGGCTGAAATCATTAGCGCAAATAATCTCACACAAAGCCATATCGCCGAGACGGAGAAATACGCCCATGTAACTTTCTTTTTCAATGGTGGCAAGGAGGATATTTTAAAGGGCGAAAATCGTGTGCTAATCCCATCGCCAAAAGTCAAAACTTATGATTTACAGCCAGAGATGAGCGCGGAGGCGGTGTGCGATGCGGTGTGTAGTGCGATGAAAAATAAAAGCGATTTTGTCGTGGTGAATTTCGCAAATGGCGATATGGTGGGGCATACGGGGAATTATGAGGCGTGTATAAAGGCTGTCGAGGCTGTCGATAGGGAGCTTGGGCGAATCTTAGAATGCGCTAGGGCGCAGGATTACGCTGTCATAATCACTAGCGACCACGGGAATTGCGAGAAAATGAAAGATGAAAATGGTAAGATTTTGACGAATCACACGGTGGGATTCGTGTGGTGCTTTGTGGTGGATAGTAGCGTGAAGCGCGTGGAGGACGGCGGATTAAACAATGTCGCACCGAGTGTGTTGAAGTTAATGGGGATAGAGATACCGAAAGTTATGTCGCAACCTTTATTTTAAATGGTGCGTTTTGTTCAATTTGTTCTGGGGTATGCAATTTCGCACTTGTAGAAAATTTTGGGAATAGCACAGGATAGCTAAATTTTGCATCATACTCTCACATACAAAGGATTTTTATATCCCTCTTTTCGCGCTCAAACTCGCTTAAGTTTTCCTCGACCAAAGCACGGATAAACTCTCTCGCCC
>JBNMHH010000044.1:0-10439 GCA_050872665.1 Helicobacteraceae bacterium | reverse complement strand
GGGACTGCGCACGGGGCAGTTTGATGATGAAAAAAAATTCACGCAAGGGCTTTTAATGGACGGCGTAGATGAGCTAAATGACGCTTATCGCAATGATTTAAAACAAAATTCAAAGGCGCGAAATCAAAAAGCGCGAAATTCAAAATAAAGGAGAAAAAATGCAAACTTATAATATCGCAATAATCGGCGGAGGACCGGGCGGAATCGCAGCGGCGGTTGAGAGTGTGATTTGCAAAATTGATGGCGTGGTTTTGTGCGAAAAGGGCGAAAATCACTCCACTACGATTCGCAAATTTTACAAGGACAACAAGCGCGTAGATAAGGACTACAAGGGCAAAAAAGTGGATTTAAACGGCAATATTTATTTTATGGACGGCACGAAAGAATCCACGCTGGACTTGTTTGATAAGATTTTAGCGACTAATAATATCGATGTCCGCTTTAAGACAGAGATTGAGAGTGTGAGTAAAAATGGCGATAATTTTACGCTCCACTGCACCAATGGCGATGAGCTAAATGCGCGATTCGTGGTGATTTCGATTGGCAAAATGGGCGTCCCCAATAAGCCAAGCTATCCCATTCCGCTTGAAATCCGCGATAAAGTCTTTTTCAACGCAAACTCCATAAATCACAACGAAAAAGTCCTAATCGTGGGCGGTGGCAACTCTGCGGTGGAATATGCGTATTTTTTGGCGGAGAAAAATGACGCCACGCTAAACTACCGAAGGGCGGAATTTAGCCGTATTAACGATACGAATCGCGATATGCTTTTTAAAAGTATCGATTCGGGCAAGTTAAAAACAAAGCTAGGCATTGACATTGTGAGATTGGAAGCGGTGGACAGAAAGCCAAAAGTGCATTTTACAGACGGCAGTAGCGAGATTTTCGATAAAATCGTGTATGCAATCGGCGGTGTCGCGCCTATTGATTTTCTAAAAAAATGCAATTTGGAGCTTGACGAATCGGGTGTGCCGATTGTTAGCGAATCGTGTGAATCCAGCGTAAAAAATATCTTTGTGGCGGGGGATTTGCTATTTAAAAGCGGTGGCTCGATTGCTAGTGCGCTAAATAATGGCTTTGATATTGTCAATGAGATTCATAAACGGATAGCGAAATAAAAGAAATTTACATTTTATTTGTGTAATTTTTTATGTCTATTTGCTTATTTTCGCGTGAAAATTATTGTATAAATGCGAAATCGTTTTGAAAAATTTTGTAAAAAAGTTGCATTTATAAGCTATATGTTAAAAAAAAGTTTGTATAATTTGCACTTTTTAATTTAAAAGCGTGATTTTTAAACAGCAAGGATTTAAGTAAATGGCAGTGATTGACGACTTCGAGGTAAGTAGCAAAGAGAGTGAAGAGTTTAAGTCTTGGGTAAAAGACAACAACAACGGCGCAGGTGGCGGTAGCCTAAAAAAGGGCAAAATCATTAAAATTGATAGCGATTTTGTGGTGGTTGATATAGGCGAAAAAAGTGAGCGAAGGCTTAATATTAGCGAGATTAAGGGCAAAGATGGCGAGTTGCTTTTCAAAGAAGGCGATGAGATTGATTTGCTAATCAGCCGTGGCGGAATCTCGCATAAAAAGGCGCAAAAAGAGCTTAAGATTCAAAGCGATATTGCCTTTGTGAGGGAAAAATACGGCGAAAATATCAAAGATAAAGTCATTGATGTTAGCATTCATAGCAAGGTAAAAGGCGGATTCATCACTATTTGGCAAGATAGCGGGAGAGAGATTGAGTGCTTTTTGCCACTGCGTGATAGTGCGATGAGAGCGGACGCAAAGCCCAGCCCAAAGACGATTCGCGTGTGTATTACTAAAATCAATGACGGCGGGATTTCTGTCTCTAGGAAGCGATATTTTAATATCTCCGATAAAGATAAAAAGCAAAAAATAGAGGAGATTATGGCAAGTGGCGAGGTTATGAGAGGCGAAGTCATAAGCGTAACGCCATTTGCGATTTTTGTGGATATTAACGGCGTTGAGGGTATGATTCACGCAAGTGAGCTAAGCCACAAGGATTATGTGAATCCAGCGAATCTCTACAAAATCGGCGATGTTGTAGAGGCAAAAATGCTGAAATTTGATGAGGCAAAATCTAAACTTTCTTTATCCATAAAAGCCCTTAGCAAAGACCCGTGGGAAGATATTGTCGAGCAGTTGCAAGTTGGATATACAATAAAAGCGATTGTAAGCAGTATCCAGCCCTATGGCGCGTTTATTGACGCGGGGAATGATATTGAGGGATTTTTGCATATTACGGAAATTTCGTGGGAGAAAAATATCAAAGACCCAAGCGCGTATTTGCAAGTAGGACAGGAAATCGATGTAGAGATTATCGAGCTAGACCCGCAGAAAAAGCGACTGCGCGTTTCGCTTAAAAAACTGCTAGATAAGCCGTTTTTGAGTTTTATCAAAAAGCACAAAGAAGGTGATATTTTAAGTGGTGAGATTGCTACGATTACGGATTTTGGGGCATTTGTGCGATTTGGCAATGTCGATGGATTACTGCATAATGAGGATTTATCGTGGGATAAAAAAGATAAATGCAAAGATAAATTACAAGTCGGCGATAAAATCGAAGTTAAAATCATAAAGATTGACAGAGCAAATGAAAAGCTATCTCTAAGTCGCAAAGCGTTATTACAATCTCCCGTGGGCGCGTTTAGCAAAAGCCACAAATTAGGCGACATTGTCAAAGGCGAAGTGGTGGAGATAAAAGATTTTGGCGTATTTGTAAAATTAGACAAAGATGTCGATGCGCTCCTTAGAAACAATGATTTAGCACCGCTTAAAAAAGAGGACATTAAGCTAAAAGATAATATTGAGGCTTGTATCGTGCATATTGATACGCAAAATAGCAAGATTGGTCTATCTGTGCGTAAATTAGCGCGTAAAAAAGAGCAAGATGAGGTGAATCAATATAATAACGAAGATGACGGCAAAATGACTTTGGGAGACATTCTAAAAGATAGGATTAAATGAATTCGCTAACTAACGCGCTGTTATTTTGTGTGTCTATTTTGCTACTTGCGATGGCATTCATCGCGGTAAATGTCTATATAAAAAAGCTTAGTTTGGAGGATTTGGGCGATATGCTCTCCCCTAGTAGCGTTATTTCAAAATTCCAAGATTCGGCGAATCAAAGTGCGGATTCGACAGCTAAAAGCACACAGGCAAAGAGCGAATCTAATCTTTGGAGTAGCGTTTTTGCGAGAAAAGAATTGCCAAACTACCGCTATCCTGCGCCTGAAATATTTATCGCGCTAGATTTTTCGGGCAAAAATCGCACGGATATTTTGCGGATTAACAATTTGGATTCGTATAAATTTTTTTGTTTAAAAGAAATTTTAAAATCTAATAATATACAATTCACTTACAGAATCCAAAATCAAAAAGCGACTTTAGAAATCGTGCTGGATTCCAAGCAAAAACGCGCGAATCTGCTAAGCGAACTCAAACGCTACAATATCGCTTATCAAATTAGCGCAAGTTAAATCAACATAAAAAGGATAAAAAATGGCATATAAAATCATCGTTTGCGACCACATTCACAAGGCTGGATTGGACTTTTTGAAAAATCAAAAAGACATTGAATCTTTTGACTATTCAAGTTTGCCAAAAGATGAGCTACTAACAAAACTAAAAGACGCAGATGTGGCGATTACGCGCAGTTCTACGGAAGTGGGCGAGAAATTTTTGGCGTCCGTGGGGAATCTAAAAGCAATCGTCCGCGCTGGAGTGGGCGTGGATAATGTGGATATTGAGGGTTGCTCCAAAAAAGGCATAATCGTTATGAATGTCCCCACTGCAAACACAATCGCCGCAGTCGAGCTAACAATGGCGCATATCATAAACTCCGTGCGAAATTTTCCCGGGGCGAATCATCAGCTAAAAATTGAGCGCAAATGGAAGCGCGAGGATTGGTATGGCACGGAGCTAAAGGACAAAAAGCTAGGCGTCATTGGCTTTGGCAATATCGGCTCACGCGTTGCTAAAAGGGCAAAAGCCTTTGAAATGGAAATCATCGCCTATGACCCTTATGTAAAGGAATCTGTGATGATTGACGCAGGTGTTAAATGCGCCAAAAGCCTTGATGAAATTTTATCGTGCGATATTATCACCATTCACACGCCTAAAAATAACGAGACAAAAAATATCATCACAAAAGCACAGATTGAGAAAATGAAAGACGGCGTGATTTTAATAAATGTCGCGCGTGGTGGGCTTTATAACGAGGCGGATTTGATAGAATCCGCTAAACGCGGCAAGATTCGTTGGCTTGGCGTAGATGTGTTTAATAAAGAACCAGCCATTGATAATCCGCTTTTAGATTTGCCAAATATTTATGTAACGCCCCACATTGGCGCAAACACGCTTGAATCTCAAGAGAAAATCGCCCTAGAAGCAGCCTCTGCGGCAGTCGAATCTGCGCGAGGCTCAAGCTATCCAAACGCGCTAAATCTCCCTATCAAACAAAGCGAAATGCCACCTTTTGTAGAGCCGTATTTGGAATTAGCGCAAAAGTTAGGATTTTTTATCTCACAAATCTCAAAGGACGCGATTCGCTCTATCAAAATCACCGCAAGTGGCACAATCGCGCCATTTACTGAATCACTAAGCGCATTTGCCACACTTGGAATCCTAAAGCATTCTTTGGGCGATTCGGTGAATTATGTGAATACGGCGTTTGTGGCAAAAGAGCGCGGTATCAATGTAGAGATTCGCACTAAAGAGAGTGATTCAAGCATTTATAAAAATCTGCTGACTTTGGAAGTCAAAACCGCCAAAGGCGATATGAGCCTAAGTGGGTGCGTTTTTGATGAGGATAAGCTACGCATTGTAGAGATTGACGGATTTGCTATGGATATTCCGCCACAAGGCAAAATCGTGCTTTTCAAAAATACCGATGTGCCCGGCGTCATCGGCAATATTGGGCGCATTATGGAGCAAAATAATATCAATATCGCGGATTTTAGGCTTGGTCGAAACGACAAGGGACAGGCACTAGCGATGATTATCGTAGATAATGATATTTCAAACTCTACGCTTGAATCGCTTAGGAAAATCAAAGCTGCGCTGTCTGTCAGCTATGTGGTGATTTAAAGGCGCGAAATGGGCGAAAAAATGGGTGCGATTCTAAATGGCAGAGAATTAAGCGATAAAATTTTAGCGCAAGTCGCGGTGGAAGTGGAATCACTAAAGCAAAGTGGCATTACGCCCAAACTCTGCGTGATTTTGGTGGGCGACAATCCCGCCTCGCTAAGCTATGTCAATATGAAGCACCGCGCTTGTGAGAAAACGGGCATTGAATCGCAAGTGCTAAAATTTGATGAAAATATGTCGCAAAATGCGCTATTAAGCGAAATAGAGCGATTAAATAATGATGAATCTGTAAGCGGGATTTTAGTGCAATTACCCTTGCCAAAGCATATAAGCACAGAGGCGGTGTTAGAGGCGATTTGCCCGAAAAAAGATGTAGATGGGTTTCACCCGTATAATGTGGGGCGATTAGTCGCGCAAAGTTTAGGCAATTCGTCTCTTACGCAATCTTCGCGGGAGCTTGAAAAATCCTCAATCGATAGACCATCAGTCTTATCTCATTCGGATTTTTCGGCGCAACCCACGAATCTCGCGCAAGATACTAGAATTGCTGAATCTAAAAATGCCACCGAATCGTCATTGCGAGGCAACGCCGAAGCGTCTGTGCGAAGCACCGACCCACACTTGCAAATCCAAGAAAATATAGATTGCCACGATTCGGCTAATGCCGAATCTCGCAATGACGAATCGAGCAAAAATAACACTCCGCGCGGAAGTATTTTTAGGCGATTTTGTGGGTTTTCGAGCGCGAGGCGAGGAAATAGGACTGATTTGTCCATTGACGAAGCCGAGCGCGAAGAATCCCGCAAAAGCGTCAAAAAGACAAACGCGCATTACATTTTAGCTCCTGCCACCCCACTTGGCATTATGGCACTACTCCACGCTTATAGTATTGAAGTCAGCGGTAAAAATGTCGCCATAATCGGTGCTAGTAATATCGTAGGTAAGCCACTCTCCGCCCTTATGCTAAATGCGGGGGCGACAATTTCTGTGTGCCACATTTTAACAAAGGACATTAGCGTTTTCACAAAAAGCGCAGATATTGTGTGCGTTGGCGTAGGTAAGGTGAATCTCATCACGGAAAATATGATAAAAGATGGTGCGATTGTCGTGGATATTGGCATAAATAAGGTAAATGGCAAGATTGTGGGCGATGTGGATTTTGAAAATGTCGCAAAAAAGGCGAGTTTTATCACGCCTGTGCCAGGTGGCGTGGGACCTATGACGATTGCAATGCTACTTAAAAATACTTTACTCTGTGCGCGAATCTTAAGCGAAGCAAACAAATAAAAGGACGCCCAATGAAATTTTTCTCAAAGCTCTACAACTTTTCCACCACTTGGACAGGTACAATTATCATCGTGCTTTTTATTATATTTTTTGTCGCACAAGCCTTTATAATCCCCTCGCGCTCAATGGTTTGGACGCTACTAGAGGGCGATTTGCTATTTGTGAAAAAATTTTCCTATGGCATTCCCATTCCGCGAATCCCGTGGGTAGAAGTGCCAATAATGCCAGATTTTCGTGGCAACGGACACATTATGGAGGGCAAACGCCCCAAACAAGGCGAGATTGTCATTTTTATCCCGCCACATTTAGAAAAGACATATTTTGTCAAACGCACCTTTGCAGTGGGTGGTGATGAAGTAATTATGGCGCAAGATGGGTTATATTTTCGTCCCAAAGAGGGCGATTCGCTAATTAGTGAAAAATTTAGCGATTTTAAAAAGCGCGAATTTATGGGCAAAATCTTTGTGAAAAATCCGCTAATGCCAACTTACAAGGGCATTCACTACAACGAAAACGACCCTGTGTCTTATAAAATGTTGCTTATTCGCGGAGGCGCGATGAAGCCTTATGAGAGCGCAAGTGGCGAGATTTATTTTTATCACAAAGTCGAGGATGACCACTTTTTTATGATTGGGGATAATCGCGATGGAAGCGAGGATTCGCGCTTTTGGGGCAGTGTGCCTTACAAGGACATTATCGGCACTCCGTGGTTTATTTACTTTAGCCTAAATTTGGCAAATAGCGATGAAGCGAAACTTGGCGCAAAATATATCTACAAAATCCGCTGGGAGCGAATGTTTAAAGGTGTAGAGGGATTAGAAAAATTAGCGACAAAAAAGTATAACGAATCGGCGTTAGATTCGTTAGATTCGCAAAATCTAGCGCAAGATTCGGCAAAAGATTTTGCCCTAGATTCGCACGATTTAGCCAGTGAATCCAAAAGCACAAAAGATTAAAAATGCAAGATTTTAACTTCCTAGACTTAGCCATAAAAATCATCGTGCTTTTAGTTGCCATAATAGGACACGAGATTATGCACGGGCTTGTCGCGCTAAAATACGGCGATGACACGGCAAAACTCGCAGGACGGCTCACTATCAACCCCATAAAGCACATTGATATTTTTGGCTCAATCATTTTGCCACTTGGGCTTTTTTTATTGCAATCGCCCTTTTTATTTGGGTGGGCGAAGCCTGTGCCTGTGGATATTGGGCGCGTTATTGAAAAGGGCGATTTCAACGGCGCGATTGCCGTATCTTTGGCTGGAATCGCATATAATCTTTTTATCGCGCTAATTGCTGCGATTTTATTGCGCACTTTTTTTGGTGGCGAATTGCAAGGATTTAGCGTAATTGTGGCGTATTTTTTAATGCTTTGCATAATCTATAATGTAATCCTAGCCGTTTTCAACCTACTGCCAATCCCACCGCTAGACGGCTCACAAGCACTTGGATATTTAAGCCTAAAATTTGGGAGCGACAAAATCCCCGTATTTTTCAACCGCATAGAGCGATTTGGAATCATAATCCTTATGGCGATTTTATTTTTCGGGGCGCAATTTTTGGCATACCCGATAAACGCGCTAATTAGGCTTTTCACAGGCATATAAATTTTGCATATAACATTTGGAGGTGTGAAAAATGACTTGTATTATAGGTTGCGACCACGCTGGGCTAAGTTTGGCAAATGAGATTTTGGAATATCTGCAAAATCATAGCACCAAAATTATCCACATTTTCCCGCAAGATGGGCAAAAAGTCGATTACCCCGACTACGCAAAACTTGTATGCAAAGAAGTGCTAAACGAAAACGCGATTGGCATTTTAGTGTGCGGTAGCGGGATTGGAATGAGTATGGCGGCAAATAAGATAAAAGGGATTCGCGCCGCGCTTTGCACCGATTCGTATATGGCGAAGTTTGCAAGGGCGCATAATAATGCAAATGTGCTATGTTTGGGTGCGAGAGTGATTGGAAATGGCGTGGCGCAGGATATTGTGAGCGTTTTTCTAAACACCGAGTTTGAGGGCGGACGGCATAAGATTCGCGTGGAAAAAGTCAATTTATTGCAAGAATAAGGGGAGCATTTTGAGCGCGAGTGGTGCAAAGCATTCTTTTAATAAAATGTCGCACTCTTATGCCAAAAACTGCGCTTTGCAAAATGAAGTCGCAAAGGTTTTGGTGGAATTTTGCGATGAATTTTTGGGCGATTCGCGTAAAATCATCGACTTAGGCGCAGGAAGTGGCAATATCGCTAAAAATTTGGGCGATAGGCAAGTAGATTTTTTTCTTGCCCTCGATAATGCGCCCAATATGATTGCCCTGCACCCGCAAAATCTCCCAAATGTCGCGCGAATCAAGCGTTTGTGCTACGATTTTGAGGATTATGATTTTAGCGATGAGTGCGATTTGGTGTTATCTAGCTCGGCTTTGCAGTGGGCGAAAGATTTGGATTCATTATTTAAAAGGCTTGTGGATTCGGCACAAAAATCGCAAAAATCGCGTGAATTGCGTGAATCTAGCGAATCGCATTTAGATTCGCGCGATTCACGCGAATCTAGCGAATCTCACAAATCCAAGCGATTCGCCTTTGCCATTTTTACAAGCGAATCTTTGCGCGAATTACACGCATTTTTAGGCACAACTTCGCCACTAAAATCCGCTAATGAAATCCTAAAAATTGCCCAAAAATATTTTTGCGTGGAATCTAAAATCCAAAGATTCACACTAAAATTTTCCACGCGCGAGGAACTTTTGGCATATCTTAAAAATGGCGGTTTGCTTGGCGGTGGGAATCTTAGCTTTACACAAAAGAAAAGATTGCGCTTTGATTTGCCGTTTTTAAGCGCAAATTTTGAAGTTTTATTTTTAAAGGGAGTGATAAGATGAGCAATTCACACAAAAAAGTCGTATTTTCGGGCATTCAGCCCACTGGTAGCATTCACATTGGCAATTATTTTGGCGCGATTAAGACTTGGGTGGCAAATCAAGAGATTTATAAAAATATCTTTTGCGTGGCGAATTCTCACGCCATAACCATTCGCCAAGACCCCGCTACACTGCATAATGAGACGCTAAACCTAGTCTCTATGCTTTTGGCGTGTGGCATTTCGAGCGAAAAATCCCACCTTTTTATCCAAAGCGAAATCGACTATCACCCCGCCCTAGCGTGGATTTTGGATTGCAATATTTTTATGGGCGATATGAGCAGAATGACGCAGTTTAAGGACAAAAGCGCGAAAAACGCCAAAAATATCAATGTCGGGCTTTTCAATTATCCCGCGCTTATGGCGGCGGATATTTTGCTATACAACGCGGATTTAGTGCCTGTGGGTAGCGACCAAAAGCAGCATATCGAGCTAACGCGCAATGTCGCGGAGAAATTTAATAGGGATTTTGGGGAATGCTTTAAGATTCCAGACGCGCTAATCGTGCGTGAATCCGCGCGGATTATGGGGCTAGATGACCCAAGTGTGAAAATGAGCAAAAGCGTAAAGGCGCAAAATCACGCGATTTTTTTGCTTGATTCGCCTGATGATATTACACGCAAAGTCAAACGCGCCGTAACGGATTCGCAAAGCGAAATCGTATTTGATGAATCCCGCGCAGGGCTTTATAATCTGCTATGTATGGTGGAGATTTTAAGTGGCAAAAGTCGCGCAGAAATTGAGGCTGAATTTAGCGGAAAAGGCTATGGTGCGCTAAAATCTACCCTTGCCGAGCTACTAATTGCCGAGCTAACGCCCATACGCGAGAAATATGAGGATTTGCAGAAAAATAGGGATTTTGTGCTAAGTGTGCTAAAAAATGGGCGCGAAAATGTAGAGCCGATAGCGAGGGAAACCTATGAACGCGCCAAAAAATTAGTAGGGTTATTTTAGGCACAAATTTGTTTTTGCGTGGATACAATTTGTTCTGGGGTATGCAATTTCGCACTTGTAGAAAATTTTGGGAATCAACAGACTCCAAGTCTAGTTTTATCCCAAAATTTTCTACAAATACAAAAGCCACACCGCCATTACTTCGATTGTGATTACGCTAACGCG
>JBNMHH010000043.1:0-10518 GCA_050872665.1 Helicobacteraceae bacterium | reverse complement strand
TCGCAGACCACAAGTCTAGTCTCAATCCCAAAAATTCTTAAAAATACAAAAGCCACACCGCCATTACTTCGAGTGTGATTCGTGCTTTGCACGAATCAACTGCGAATTAAGTGCGAATCTGTAATATTCCGTCATTGCGAGGCGTTGCAAACGCCGAAGCAATCCACGAATCAAAATAAAACAATATATTGCTTCGCTCGTTGCACTCACTCGCAAAGACGGGGTAGCGATTCGTCATTGCGAGGCAATTTATTGCCGAAGCAATCCAAAAAAAACAAAAATGGATTGCCACGATTCAGCGTTGCCAAATCTCGCAATGACGGAAAAGATGTTTGGATTACTTCGGGCAAAGCCTTCGCAATGACAGAATGTTTCGCATAGACTAAGGCGATTTGATTTGCGCATTTTTTTTCACAGATTCACCGCAAAAGTATTAAAAATCTCTTTGGCATTATTTTTGCTTAAAAATTTGGCAAATCAAACAAGGAGCGTATTGTGAAAAAAATAAAAATCTTATTATTTGCACTTATGATAGCGGGGTTTGCGCCACTTTTTGCCGCTAGTAGCGCGACAAACGCAGCGATTGCCCTAGCGCAAAAGGGCAACTATGTCGAGGCATTCAATCTATTTCAAAAAGCCTGTGATGAGATTGGCGATGCAGACGGGTGCTTGGGGCTTGGGCTAATGTATATGTATGCCATCGGCGCAAATGGCGACAATCAAAAGGCTATGCACTACTATCGCAAGGCGTGTAGCGGTGGTAATGCCCTTGCTTGCTCGAATCTAGCCTCCATTTATGACAATGGCAGTGAGCAAATCCCCCAAGACAAGCTAATGGCAAGTGAGCTGTATATGGTGGGTTGCAGTGGTGGTGATGTCTTTGCGTGCAATAATTTGGGCTATATGTTTGCAAACGGCATTGGTGTGAAAAAGGACTATTTCAAATCCTTGCAGTATTATAAATTCGCTTGTGATTCGGGCAGTGCGCTTGGGTGCTACAATCTGGGGCTTTTAAGTAACACCTATAATATTTTTGGGCTAAATAAAGAAAAATTGGGATTATTAGATTTGAACTTTGTGGCGTGCAATCAGGGCGATTTGATTGGCTGTGCCAATTTGGGCTATCTCTATGCTTCTGGCAAACACGGCGCACCGCGCAATAGTTTTAATGCCGTAAAATACCTAAATATCGCGTGTGAGGGCGGAATCATAAGCGCGTGTAACAATCTAGCTGTAATGTATGAAAACGGCAATGGTGTGCGCCAAAACTACGAAAAGGCGTTAGAATTGTATGGAATCGCGTGTGATAAAGGGCTAAATGGCGCGTGTGTGAATTACAAATACCTAAATCGCAAGATTTTCAGTGCGCCATAATGCGCCGTATGGATTTGTGGGCGGATTTGCGGATTTAGAGATTCGGGCTTGGATTCGTGGTGTATTTGCACTCGATTCGCGGGTGGATTCAGGCGTAGATTTGCATTTGATTCGCGTTTAGATTCGTGGATTCGGCATTGATTCAGCCTAGATTCGCGCGAATCTAGGCTGAATCTAATCTACAAAGTAAAATTACAAATATTCTGCATAGTTTAGGTGCTTTACAAAATTTGACATATAAGCCCAATCTATTCTCAAATTGCTTTAAATAAAGATTCTGTCAAATGTAAATTTGTGTTGATTTTGTTAAGAGTATAATTTTTGATTAAGACTTCTTTTATAGCATTTCGGTTGTGTTCGTTTGCACCCAAATGATAAAAATGTGTGATAAAATTCATATCAAATTTATTCCAAATTGTCTTAATGTATACATTAGTGCGATACGCATTGCTATGCCAAGTTGAAAGGATAAATGGTGCTTTCATCGCATTTAATTGATAAAAAAGTCCTAATTCCTCTTTTTCGCCCCATTTATTAAAAAAATCTGAGTATCTATCTATATATGGAGGGTCGCAATACACAAAATCAAATTCCTTAACTTGATTTAAAATATCCACAAAGTGAGAGCAAATAAATGTCCAATCATTACTTTTAATTCTTTTTGCTACCCAATCCACTTGGTTGCAAATTTTGGTGATATAGCTTTGAGAAAATCTTTTATCTTTTTTACAATAGGGGACATTAAAATCGCCTTTTAAGTTAAAGCGCATTAGTCCATTAAAGCAACTTCGATTGAGAAATAAAAAATCAAAAGGATTTTTGGAATAATTAAATCTTGCTCTTACTTCCAAATAATAATCCTGCCCAAATTGTGCTAATTTAGCTCCTTCTTGTGATAAAAATTCTTTTGTTGAATTTTTGGAAATAATACCTTTCTTGATTGCGTTATAAAAATTGATGATATGTGGATTTGTGTCGCTAAAAATAGCCCTTTGTGGCATAAGATTAAAACCCACAACGCCACTTCCCATAAATGGCTCAAAATATATCCCTCGTTTGTTATACTTAGCTAAATCAAGTATATATGGGACTATTTTAGATTTAATGCCTTGTGTTTTTAGAGGTGGAATGAGTATTTTTTTACTCATTACTTTTTCCTCTATATGCTAGGTATTCTTTAAGTTTTGTAATGGGTTTTGTTTTGCCCATTGTATTTGTTATGTGTATTTGCCCATAATTTATCCAATAGTCATCAAAAACTTCCTCGCCTAAACTTGCAAAAACACCCCTTTCATTGACAATATCATCAATATTTTTTATACTGCCGATATTTGCGGTGTTACCACTTCCGCTGGAATCACTTGCGATTTTATATTTTTCTACAAAAAAGAGGGTTAAATTTTGAATCACTGATTGAATTTTATCTAAATCTTTAATCTCATATTTAACAAATTCATTCACCAAATTTCTATCATAAATCACACCTAAACAAAAATGCCCCAAATACTGCTTATATGGAAATTGAATGTTTTTATTTGACTCTCTATTTCTAAAATACTCCCCGTGAGAACCAAGCGTAAAGCCATTGCAAAGTTTTAGATTCGTTTCGTTACGATAAGTCGTTTTTAAATCAACTGCGAATTTAATTCTTAAATCACTCTTTAAAACAAAGGATAAATCAGGGTAGTAGTTTTGATGAGTTGGTAAAATAAGCTCGAAATTGTGTTTTTTTGCAAATTCTAAAATATATGGAAAAATGTGAATTTCTAAAATTTTTGAGATGATTTTTGTATCATTTGATAGGGTAAAGATATTTTTGTCTATATCTATAAAGCCCTTAATCTTCCACTCATTATTTTGGCAAATTTTAAATTGTAAATCACATATAAATTCCCTAAAATGCTTAATAAAATCTTGTTTTTTCATTATCTATCCTTATTTTTCAAATTGTAACAAAAAATTATTAAATGATAAATCAACACTCATTGCTTGTGGATATTTCCGCTTTTGCATCAAGTATGAATGTTATGCCCTCATAGCAATAATATCCATCTGGCTTTGTTGCTGTGCCTTTTTGGGCTTTGTAAATATACAAAGTGCCATCGGTTTTATTTGGGAGTCCTAAAATATGCGTAAAGTTAGCGACAATCTCTTTTTCGCTGAGTTTTCTTGTATAAAATGCCATTTTGTTTCCTTTTTATTTGGTAAGATTTGGATTTATGCTGTATTTTAGCATAATTTTTGAATTTTTAAACTAAAAAAATGTAGAATCCGCGAAAATTGCTTTGCGATTCGTAGGCGCATTTGAGTGGCGAATCCAAAAGCGCGAATCAATGGTAGCGAATCTAGCGCGAATCCAAAAGCGCAAATCGCGCCAAATCGCACGAATCACAAAGCAAAATTCAAATATAAGGGGTTTAAGCCTGTGGGATTACTTGGCAGATTGTATCGAAAAGTGATAATTTCTGTTGATGTCGATGTGCAGCTTTGCAAAGTCAAGGTTACCCACCACAAAAATGCCCAGCACAACGAGGAGCGTTCATTCCGCACGGTAAATGGCGACTTGCCTATCGAGGCGGCAAAATATATCCGCCACATTCAAAACGGCTATCCTTACACCTACATTGCCACGATGTCTAGGGCGAAAAAGCAGGGTTTGATTAGTGGCAATAAACTCCGCAAATTTGAAGCCTTTGGGCTAAACCCAAATGCGCTTATGATTATGCTAGTAAATCGCAGGTGGTTTGCCTATATCGACAAAGATGATATGGCGCGGTTTCGTAGCAAATTTAGCAAGATTCACGGCGTGGATTTTATATTTTCGCCCTTTTGTTTGATTTATGAGAAAATAAAACCGCGCTTAGATGGCTCAAAAAAGCTCTATATTTTGCAAGAAAAGGGTGCGTGTTCGCTGATGATTGCCGATAAAAGTGGCGTGTATTACGGTAGCTACATTCCTTTTGAGCAAAATAATTTAGAGATTAAAGAGGGGCTAGAGAGTAGCGATGATGATGTGGTGAAATTTGAAGCGATTGGGGACATAAATGAAAATATCATCATCAAAGATTTTGATAGCAAAAGCGAGGAGGAATCGCAAAAAAACAATCTCACCGATTTAAGCACCGCAAATACGATGATAAATATCATCAAAGAGACGCTAAACACTTTCTACCGCGATGAGCGATATGCGAGTGATTTTATAGAGGAATTGCTGATTTTGGACGCAAGTGGGATTAGCGATAGCTCTATCACGCATTTGACGAATAATATGATGTTAGAGACGCAGTTTTTGCGCGTAGATGTCTGCGCAGAAATCGAGCGACTCGCAAAAATGGAACTAAGGATAAAAGTATGAAATACAGCTTCACACCGCCACTACAAAAATCTATCATTTCGCATTTGACGAAAATTTGGATATTTTACATTTTGCTAAGTTTGGGGATTATTTATGGATATGGCGTGTATTTGCAGTTGCAAATCACCGCAATCAAAGCGCACACGCAACAATCTGGGGGCGATATAACCGAACACGATGCCTTTATCAACACCACAAACGAAAATGTCCGCAATTTGCAATACGAAATCAACTTAGATTCGACTAATCAAAGCTACAATGGCGATGTGATTGTGGCTGTGGAAAAACTCTTTGACATAATCCCCGACCAAATCACCATAAATCACATTATGCTTGAAGAAAGTAAGCTGACGATTAAAGGCATAACGCCCACTAGAGAGGCGTATGCGTTCCTTATGGAAGCACCGCTTAGGGCGACATTTACCAAAACTCGTGCGGATTTTTTCGCACTGCCTAATGGGTGGTTTAACTTTACTTCAATTAGCACGGTGGGCGAATAAATGAGTATCTTTGACATAATAGACAATGTGGATTGGAATAAAAATATTATATTTTTGGTTTTGTATATAACAATAGTCGTGCTATGCGTATTTATCTATCTCGTGCCGTTAATGGATAATTATAAATCCGTGATTATGGAATATCGAAAGACAAATATCTTGGATAATCAAATCAACACAACCCTAGATAGGCTAAAGGGTAGCGAAACAGAGATTTTGCGCGATAATATGGAAGTTTTTGAGCGATTACAGCATAAAATGACTGCCAAAGACTTGCAAAAATACGCTAGGACGCACATAAAAGGCGCAAATGTCGAGGATTTAGGCGTTGTGGAGGCGGAAAATGGCATTTTGATTCATAGCTTTAAGATTACGGGGCATACGCGCAAACTGCTAAATATTAGAAATCTGCTATCTAATGTGAGAGAGTTGCAAAACAGCGTCCGCATCGCATTTCCTATTACGATTACCAAAGATGAACGGCGCGGGGTGCTGGAGTTTGAAGTTACGCTGATGATTTACAACTCCACGCGCGATATTAGCGCGATAAAGGCGCAGTTAGAAAAAGAGATGAGCGAAAATATGGAAACGGAAAAATCACGCGAATTGCGCGAATCGATTGAGATTATCGAATCTGCCAAATCAACTGAAACTAATGAATCTAGCGTGATTATGGATATTGTAGAAACTATTGAACCCACCGAGCCTGTCAAACCTACCGAATCTATTAAGCCCACAAAATCAAATAAACCCACCAAATCGCCCAAGCAAAAAGCAAAAGATTCAAGCAAATCCACCAAATCAAGCAAATCTAACGCAAAATCCACCGCAACAGATTTAAACGAATCTAAGCCAAATAATTCAAATGATAATAACGCCACTAAATCTAGCGAATAGATAAATTTTAGCTATGAATGCAAATTTTGTGGCAAAAATAAGGGCATTTTTTACCGCGCCATTTTATGATTACACACTCGCGCTTATTTTGTCGCTTATCACACTTATTTTATGTGTGGGACAGGTAAATAGTGGGCATAATTGGGGTGGGGATTTTAGCGGATATATCGCTCAAGCCATCGCCCTAGCAAATGGCACTACGGCGCAATATATCGCTGATAATACGCTAATGATGAGCAAATGTGATTGGCTCTATGGTCCTTATGCTTATCCGTGGGGATTTCCTATGCTTTTATCAATCGCATATAAAATCTTTGGCTTTAATATTGTGGCATTTAAAAGTGTAGGAATTATTTGTTATACGATATTTGTGGGAATCTTTTATATATTTTGTGTAAATAGATTGCCACGAATCTATGCTATTTTTGCCACGCTATTATTTGCGATAAATCCATATATGACAAATTTTGCAGCAAATGGCATTGTAAGTGATATTCCATTTATGTTATTTGGATTTATCGCGCTGATTATTTTGGCAAAACTATTTGGCGAATCAAACAATAATAAAGACATAGATTGCTTCGGCGATTCGTGTGAATCGCCTCGCAATGACGAAGTGGATAGTGAATCGTCATTGCGAGGCAAAGCCGAAGCAATCCATTATTCTAATAATAACGGCGTTTTAATCGCAATCTTTGGTGGAATCTTTATGCTTTTTGCAACAATGATTCGTATAAATGGATTTGTGATTCTTTGCGCGTTAATTACAATGCACGGCATTTTGATTCTAAAGCGATTTGCCCCACAAATATTTACCACGCGAATCTTAAAACCACTCTCGCACATAGATTCGCCCTACTCTTGGAAAATCCACACGATTCCTTACGCAATATTCATCGTAGGATTTGCAATCGTCTCAATCACACTTTCAAGCGGTGGGGGGGGGCATTGGCAACATTTAGCAAATATAAATTTGAAAAACATTTTATATAATTTGGATTTCTACATATACGCAATAGCGACATTTAAAGACTTTTTAATGATAGACATTATGCTAAAGCCAATAGTGTTTATATTAAGCGTATTCTTATATTACATTGCACTTAGAAGTCTCTCAAATGATAATAGATTCGCAGAAAATGTCTTTTATATAATCTTTACGCTAGGATTTTTTATATTGTTAGTTATATGGATTGATATTATGTGGTTGCGCTTCGCATATTTGCTTTTGCCATTTTTGGTATTTGGGTGCGCCAAAGGAATCGCATTTTTAAACGCGAATAATAAAATCTTTGGGCGAATCATAAGCGTCATACTACTTGCTATCCTAGCGCATTCCACATATAATCAATTATCATCATTGGGAAATAATATTATTGAAAATGAAGCATACACAAAAGAAGCAAAGGAAATATGGGCGTTTATCGACAAAAGCACACCTAAAAATGCTGTGATTTTATTTCACAAGCCACGCGTTTTATATCTAAACGCACATAGAATCTCCTTTGCAAGTAATAATATCGCCAGATTCGATGAGGTGGATTTCGTGCTATGGGAGAAGGATTTGTGGAATGTGTATAGTGCGCCACATATTGATTCAGATGAATTTAAGCAAAAGACAGAGCTAATTTACAAAAACGCGCAATTTAGGCTATTTAAGGTAGCCAAACATTAAAAACTCATTTTTGTTATAATTTTGGCTCATTTTCAACTTTGATTTACTTTGATTTAAGGGTTATAGATGAATCTAGCGAATCTAAAAGAGGTTTTTGATTTGCCCAAATGGGCTAAACTTTTTATAGTTACCTCAAGTGTAATCATATTGTTTGCAATTATTGCTGTTTTATTGCTAAATCAAATCACGCTTGATGAAGCAAACAGCGCGATTGAAAATCCCCCCCCCTAGTCCAATTAAACGCATTGTTAGAATCTACACAAGATTTGAATCTTATGCGGGTTAAATTGATGTTGCAATATCTTATCAAATACTACATTTGGCTTATAATCTTAGTTTTCTTATTTTTCTCAAAAATCTTATATTTCATTGCCACCACTGATAATAAAAAAGCACAAATTCTATTAGCAACTATCGCATTTATCGCAATGAGTGCTAGTTTTTATAATAATACTTTTGGCGTAGTAGATGATAACGAACATTTTAAATCGTGGCAAAGAGATACTGAATCGCACATAATAGCGCGAAGCCTAGCAGATATTTATGGGCTAGAGACGCAAGGCTATGGGCTTGGAATTTTAAAAGCTGGTAATATAGAAACTTATGGTGCGGAAAGCGATAGGATTTTAGCAGAGGGCATAGTGCCGGAATCTTATAGACCCTATTTATCAAACATTGGGATTCAAGGATATATGTGGAGTTTTATCTATCGCTATTTTAACGATAGAGCACTAAAAAGCACTAAAACTCATCTTAAAGACTTAAAGCCTTTATATGTGATTTGTTCATCTCTAAATGCCATTAGCATTTTAATTATTGCCTTTTTGCTAAGTAAAATCTTTGGCAGACTTTTTGGGATAGTTTTGATTGTCTCAATGTTTCTTTCGCCGTGGGTTACAAACTATGGCAATAATCTATATCACAACTTTTATATGTGGCTACTGCCTAGTATATTTTCATTTAGTATATTTTTGCTTTTATATAAAAATAGCAATCCTAAAAAACTTAAGATTGCCTTATTAAGCATTTGCTATGTTTTATCACTATTTTTTAAATCACTAATGAGCTATGAATACCTAACAAGCATAGTGCTATTTTCTTTATCGCCGTTTTTCCTTGCGCCATTTTTGGCAAAAATGAAATTGATAAGTATTTGTCCGCCACTTAAAACACTAGCAAAGCAAACTACTGCGCTATTTGCCTTAGCGGTGCTTGGATTTTGCTTTGCCTTTAGCATTCATACTTATATGCGTGGCAATGGCGATTTTGTCGCTGGAGTAGAGAGCATTTATAAGGGTGATTTTTTGCGTAGAATGGTTGGTGGCAATGCAAAGGATTTTCATCCAGATTATGCAAAATCTTTAAATGCAAATGCACTTCAAGTTATCGCAATGTATTTAGATTGGCATTCGCCTATTATCGTGGCATTTGATTTTAGAGGGAATTTTTATGTTTTGCTTATGATAAATATTTTGCTACTAATATTTGCCTTTAAGGGCGCACAAAGGCGACTTTTGAGTGCTATGCTTGTGATATTTGCGCTACCTGCGATAAGCTGGTTTGTATTTGGTAAAGCACATTCTTATGTCCATACACATATGAACTTTGTGCTGTGGTATTTTGGATTCATCGCAGTGCTATTATATATCCCCATAGTTGCCACTTTGCAATCTAAAAGGAATGTGAAAATAATACAGCCATTAGAAACAAAATAAAATAATTGTGCTACAATACGCAATTTATTTTAAAAAAGGAATGTAAATGATAAAAATCTCGCGTAATGCCCTTGTGGCACTAGCTTCTGGGGGGGGGGAATCCACTTAATTTAAACAAATCCCATAAAAATCCACGCTATTTCTACGAATCCCACTCCGTCATTGCAAGATTCGGCAATGCCGAATCTAAAAAATCCACACAAAGTGCGAATCCACGCCCACTTCGTCATTACTCAAGCGTAGCGAAGTATTCAAAAAAAGTCAAAGTATCCAAATCGCACGATTCTAGTCAAACACAAAACGCAATGTCTCAAGAGCGAATCGATGAATCACACAGATTTACTAAAAGTAAGAAAATTAAGAATGATTCACAAGTCGCTAAAATGGATTCTTCGCTCACTGCGTTCGCTCAGAATGACGAATTTATGGATTCGCACGAAACAATCTACCCTTATCGTCATACTGAGCGTAGCGAAGTATCCAAATCACACTGTGAGCGTGTGCTATGACGAATCTAAAAGTGATTTTCGCGCTGCCAAAGTGGGCGAAAATATTTTTGGGCGTTTTAAGCGTGGTAGCTGGGCTTTTGATAGTCGCCACTTTATTGCTCAATCAAAGCGTAAAAGGCGAAATTTATAGTGCGAATCTTGTGCTAAAAAGCCAAAAGTCGCTAGAGTCTAGCAATCAAATCGCTTATAATCTTTGGATTGATTTTCCAAAGTTTAAGCCACTGCTTCGCTCTAAAAGTATCTCGCGCGTGGATATTACGCAATTTTTGTGGGATAAAGGCGTAGATAAAAATGCTATTGAAAATCTCCGTGCTGGTGGCAAAAGCGTGTGGCTTGAATCCACGCAAAATCTGCAATCTTTGGGATTAAAATCGCTAGGCATTGTGGAATATAAAATTGATTTTAGTCCATTGCTGTGGAATATCGTGAAAATATTTGTCAGCATTTTGACACTTACACTTTTGCTAACAAATATCATAAAACACCGCTACGC
>JBNMHH010000042.1:0-10598 GCA_050872665.1 Helicobacteraceae bacterium | reverse complement strand
CATCATATCGCCGATGTGATCTGTCATACCGCCATAGCCAAAGACATTTGCCACACCTGCCACCGTTGGCGAGTGGCAAACGCGATTGCAATGGTCTAAATTATTTGTCCCAAAAAATGCCAAAAATTTGCGGATATAATAGATTTGCTCATTTGAGCATTTGGCACTTCCTATCCACATAACCGCATCGGGTCCGCTTTCCTCGCGAATCTGGAGAAGCTTTTTGCTAATCTTTGCCATCGAATCTTCCCAGCTAACGCGTTGCCATTGTCCGCCGACTTTTTCCACAGGATAGCGCAGACGCGTCTCACTTCGCGCCCTATCGATTAAATCCGCGCCCTTGCAACAATGTCCGCCCAAAGAAATGGGGTGGTCTTGCGCGGGTTCTTGTCGCACCCACACGCCGTCTTTGACTTCGGCGATGATTCCGCACCCCACCGAGCAGTGCGTGCATATCGTTTTCACGCGCTTAATGTCGGGGTATTTTTCCTTTAACTCGCTTTCTTTTGCTTTTCTAATCACACGATTGCTATCATCTCCAAAAGCCCCGCTAATCCCAGCTACACCAGCTAGTGCAGAGAATTTCAAAAACGAACGCCGTGAGTTTGTTTTGATTTCACTCATTTTTTATCTCCCTTTTTTATTCTACTTTGCGACTGCAAAGTAAGCCTGCCACGCTTTCGTATCTCCCCGATACAAAACCTCTTGCTTCTTACTCTTTCCCTTGATGACTTCATTTTGAGCCACCTCTTTTTTGCCACAACCCGTTAGTGAGCCTACCGCCACAGCCGCACCTGTGAGTGCTGCCGCCTTGACAAAGCTCCTACGCGAAGTTATGCTATGTTGTTTTGACATTTGAATCTCCTTTTAGTGAAATTTAAGAGTTTTGATACTCTCGCGCAAATTTTTAAACCAAAAACTTGCGTGAAAATATCTACCCTTTGATTCGCTCTAAACGCCTATGTGTCGCATATTTCCTCCTCTAATTTGATGAAATTTTTTAGCAAAAATCCCACCTTTTGATAGCAGGGCAAATCATCGCGTTTGCTAAGCAAATCCGCGATTTTGGACGCCATTTGGCGCAGACATTCATTGAAAAAATCATTCGCGCTTATGGGATTCGCGCTTGATTTGTTTGAATCTGTGCTAGATTCGCCCAAATTTGCGCTTGATTCGCTCGCATCTACATTAGATTCGCCTAAATCCACCGCCGAATCGCGCAATAAATATCTCATAAAAAGTAGCAAAAATCCAAAATGCTCCTCACTCTCTTTAAAGCCCTCTTTATTTAGGCGAAAGCGCGTTTGCTTAACAATCTGTCGCACTTTTAGCAAACTCGCGCCATTTAGGCAACCCTCCGTATAATGCGACAAATACAAAAAGATTTGTCCTTTGGGCAAACTTTTAAGCGTTTTATGCAGTTTTTCAAACGCCACCGCCTCGTTAGATTCGCCCTTAAAATCCTTTGAATCTTTATAATCCGCTTCGGGTTTCGCACCAAAAGGAATATCAAAAGTCTGCGAATATTCACGCTTAATCATCGCCAAATCCGTCTTTGCAATATAATCTTTGAGTGCGGAGAATGTCGCCAAATCCGCGCTGTCAATGGGCGAAGTCGCCAAAATATCAATTTGCTTTTCAAACAAACTTTTACGCGAATCAAGCAATTCAAACACAAAAAATCCCGCAAAAAAGTCATAATACAACGCTCTGGCTTGATTTAGCGCGGAGTTTTGATTTGTCTTAGTTTTTGGCTTTAAAACGCGCTTCATTTCGCGCTCCTTTGGGATTCCACCAAATCAGCGGACTTTTCAAACATAATCTTAACCTTGCATTTTTCGCAACACTCAATGCTTTTTAGCTTTGTCGAATCGCCCATAAATAGCGGTTGCAAAATGCCCTTAATCTTTTGAATGGATTTATTTGTCGCGTAAATTTCCCCACACTCCACGCACCTAAAAGGCTCATCACTTGCCAAAACCCTGTGCGTTAGGAAATTTTCATTCAACCGATAACCGCTTAGGCTCATCTCAATGCACTTCTCCGCGCAAGTATCGATACAATACCCACACGCCGTGCAAAGCGAGGGATTTAGCAAAAGCGTAAAATTATCTTTCGCGCTAATTAGGGCGTTTGCGTTGCACGATTCGACACAGGACATACACAGCGTGCATTTTTCCGCATCGATTTTTAAATCCGTGTAGATAAGATTCGCGCTATTTTTTAGTGTGCCAAAATCATCGTCTTTGATAAGGAATCGCACACGATTTGCGACAATCTCGCGGATAAACTCACTCTCACTAATATCATAATGATAATATGGCAAATGCGTTTCTTTTGCGCTATGCGTGATAAAATCAGCATTTTGATTCGCACTTAAATCCACCATAAACACCGCATTTTGCCCCACTATGCGATTATACAAGTCATTTACAAAATCCGCACATTCTTTTAAATGCGAATCAAAATCTTTATTTGAATCGCCTAAAATCACGCAGATTCGCCCACTTTCTTGTAAAATGGAGAGCAAATATGCCTCATTTAACATATTTATGCTTGGCAAAATAAGTGGCGCAAAGTTCGCCCATATCTTGTCATTCTGAGGGAGCGTAGCGACCAAAGAATCCACGAATCGCTTATCATTCTTTTTGGATTCTTCGCTACGCTCAGAATGACGGCAAAATGCCGATTCCGCACTTTCACAAAATCTCTCAAAATCCTCTTTATTCTCGCACACAACGGCGATTTTGCCTTTATATAATTTTAGTGCTTTATTTAGATTTGTAATCGTTGCATTGCTCTTTTGCATCGCGCCACTTGGGCAAACTGCCACGCATTTACCGCATAGCACACAATCAATTTGCGAGAAAACTAACTCGCGCTTTGCGTCATTTGCACTAATTGCCATTGTGGGGCAAACCGCCACACAGTCCGCGCAGTAGGAAAATTCCGTCTTATCGCGGTGAAAATATTGGCATTTTTTCTCATCAAAAAGAATCGTTTTTTCAAAGCTAAAGTCCCCAATCAGCGCGTCAATCTCATCGTATAATGTGCTTTGGTTTTCATAGTCGCTCACAAAATGAATGCCAAGCTGTGGCTTTTTAGCCTCGCTGGGTGCGCTGAAAAAGATGATTTGCGCGAATGTGGCGTTTGCAAAATCAGCGGATTTGCCTAGCGATTCGCCCACTTCCACGCGAAAATCGCCCAAACTTCCGCTGTAATCGCTAATAAAAGGTGTGATTGTTATGGCATATTTATTAGGATTCGCAGTGGCAAAATTTTGCACCAAATCGCCACTTCCCACGAGTAGCAGGGAATTATCCACGATTATATCATTTGAGTGATTCGCACCCAAAATCTGCGCCACTTGCTTTGTAAAATCCATTTTTTTCAGCCTTAAGATTTTTTTATAAGCCGAATTTTAGGCGCAAAATGATTTTTTTACGATTAACAAGCCCTATTTTTAGTTATACAAAAAAATATATATCACAAAAAGTAACAACTAGATTCATTACAAAAAGCGTTTTTACCCCACTGCATTGCGCCTCTATTTTAGCACTCTTGGCTTTGTGAATGGCAAATGTGCGCCGATGATTTGCGTCTTTGAATCGCCTTTTAGTGAATCTAAAAAGCTAATTCGCGCCTTTATCGCCTCGCTTGGATTTTCATCGTATTTTATGGCAATGTTTGGACGCGCCATTTGAATGTCAAATATGTGCATCAAATCTGCTATAAATATTAGCTTTTGATTTTCACTTGCGATTCCTATCATCGTATGCCCCGCTGTATGCCCGTAGGCTGGGATATTTGTGATTGTTAAATCGCTTTTATCTAGCCCAAGTGTTTTATTTAAAAGATTTTCATCGCTAAAAAATGTCATTTTATCTTTAAATGCGAGTAGTGCGGACTTTGCGCTATCATTATCGCCATTTATCCAAAAGTCATATTCATTTTTGTCAATTAGCATTGTGGCGTTGCTAAATTGATTTTTGCCCTCATACAAAATCCCGCCTATGTGGTCGATATGGGCGTGAGTGATGATTAAGTGCGTTATATCGCGCGGAGTAACGCCTAGCTTTTTAAGCTGTGCTTGTAGAGTTGTCGCTGTGTGCGGAAATCCCGTATCTATAAGCGCGATAAAATTTTTATGGCGCAGTAGCATAACATTTTGGTTATTTTGCGGAAGATTCTTTGCCATTTTGGCGATGAATTTTTTATCATCGTTATTATTGGAAATGAGTTTTTCCACAGGTGGCGCGGATTTAGCAAGTGAAATGATATGAATCTCCAAATCGCTAATCTTTGTGCTATAAATCTCTGGCAATTTTTCATTTTGCCCCGCAAAAACCGCGCTAATCGCAAATATTATCATCATAAAAAGTCGCATTTTTTTATCCTTTGAAGTTGATTTTTTTAAAAGCACAATTCTAACGAATCTAACTTTTATAAAACTTATGATAGCATTTTGGCTACAATTTTTAACGCAAAAGGGGAAAAATATGTTTGATAAGATAAATGCTATCATTAAGGAAATCGAGGATAGTATGCAAGAGATTCAGATTTTGCTTGGAATGCATAAGATTAGCTTTGTGGATTATATGATGATAAAGCGCGGTAGTATGGACTATCCAGAGCATTTGGAAATGTGGAAATTAGAGCAGATTGACAATGAAGTGGCGAGGCTAAAAGAAAGCATTAACGACTTAAATAAAGTCAAAAAGGAATTTTTGGTTTATTAAAAAGGCGCAGATTCGTGGCAATTTGGGCGGTAGATTCGATTAGATTCGCCTAGATTCGATTAGAATTTGATTAGATTCGCGCCAAAATCGTGCAGATTCGGCGTAAAATAACTTAAAAAGGCAGACAAAATGTATAAAAAAATTCGCAAATATCTCTTTAAATTTGACCCAGAAAATATCCACGCAATCACGGAAAACGCGCTGATTTTGGCACAAGCCACGCCATTTGTGCTTGAAAAATTAGCATTGCGCTTTTGCGTGGCTGATGAGAGGCTAAAAAATAGCGTGTGTGGAATGGATTTTTATAATCCTGTGGGTTTGGCGGCGGGTTTTGATAAAAATGCCACGATGATGAAAGGCTTACTCGCGCTTGGATTTGGGCATCTTGAGCTTGGCACGATTACGCCAAAGCCCCAAGATGGCAATCCAAAGCCTCGCCTTTTTCGCTATGTCGCTGAAAATAGCATTCAAAACGCTATGGGATTCAATAATGACGGCGCAGTGGCG
Source organism: Helicobacteraceae bacterium (assembly GCA_050872665.1). Lineage (GTDB taxonomy): Bacteria > Campylobacterota > Campylobacteria > Campylobacterales > Helicobacteraceae > NHYM01. The sequence goes on along the minus strand of JBNMHH010000042.1, from coordinate 5,352 downwards.
ATTTTGCGCCGTGTGAGTAGAAACTATCCCTTTGCCATTCCGCTAGGCATAAACATAGGCAAAAACAAAATCACAGAGCCTGAAAAAGCCCTATTTGACTACAAAAAGCTGATTTCAAACTTTAAAAATGTCGGCGATTATTTCGCGGTGAATCTATCCTCACCAAATACGCCACATTTACGCGATTTGCAAAACGAAGAGTTTGTCAAAACGCTATTTAGCGAGATTGTCAAGCAAAGCGATAAGCCCATTTTCTTAAAGATTTCGCCTGATATGGCGGTGGATTCGATGCTTAGCGTGTGTGAATGCGCGATTGACAACGGCGCGAGTGGGATTATCGCTACAAATACGACTATCGATTACGCGCTTTTAAAGGGAGCGCGGGATTTCGGCGGACTTAGTGGCGAAGTGCTAAAGAAAAAATCGCGTGAGGTTTTTAGCATTTTGAGTGAAAATTTCTTTGGCAAAACCACGCTAATATCCGTAGGCGGGATAAATGACGCCGATGAGGCATATCATCGCATAAAGTTAGGCGCGTCTTTGGTGCAGATTTTTAGTGCGATGATTTTTGAAGGACCCGCGCTTGTGAGCGAAATCAACAAGGGGATTTTGGCGCACTTAGAAGAGGACGGATTTAAGAATATAAGCGAAGCGATAGGAAAGGCGTTACATTAAGATTCAAGGTTTGACAATTTGTTCTGTGGTAATCATTTGTGTTATTTTGGCGACAAAATTTCGCTCAATGGACGCCCAAGTCCTATTTCGCTCATTTTGCGCTAAAATAACGCAAAGCACCACCGCCATTACTTCGATTGTGATTCGCCTTGCGTATCAACTACGCATCGAACGCAAATCTACAATTTCTGTCATTGCGAGGCAGTGGCAACGCCACAACGAAGCAATCCAAAAACAAAAAAATAGATTGCTTCGGGCAAAGCCCTCGCAATGACGAGAGGAAATAGCCGTCATACTTAAGCGAATCTATGCCATACCTCGTCATACTGAGCGGAACGCAGTGTAGCGAAGTATCCATTTTGGCGACTTATGGATTCAAAGGCAATTCACTCACTTTGATTGAATTTATGGTTAATTCGCTTTTTGGTCGTTGATTCGTTATTCTTTTTAAGTCTCGTGATTTGGATACTTCGGCGACTTTGTCGCCTCAGTATGACGAGTGAGTTAATTTTTTAGATTCGTGGCTAAAGCCACGACAATCGAAGTAATGGCGGAATTTATAGATTCAAGTGAATCAAGTGCGATTGTAGCTTTAGGCGATTTTCAAGGAAACTTCGTTTTGTGGGTTTTCGAGCGCGAGGCTATGAGATAAGACTAGAGCGTCTATCGAATAGCCGAGCGCGATGAATCCCGCAAAAGCGTCAAAGATACACTCACGCCTCTACAATGCCCCTAAAAATGCCTCTAACGCCTCTATTTCCTCCGCACTTAGATTCAGCGGTTTTATTAGGTGTGATTTTTGTGGCAATAGCTTATCTTTTTTGACATTTTCTGCCACAGGCACAGGCACTCCCGCGTTAAAGAGCTGTATTACACCCACAAGATTTGGCGATATGCCATTGTGCATATATGGTGCGGTTTTGCTGACATTTATCAAAGATGGCGTTTTAAACGCCCCCACATCTGCGCGTTTTTTAGTTACTTCATAGCGTCCTAAGTCCTGCCCTTCGCGTCCATAGAAATCTAACCCGATATTATGGAATTTCTTATCGCTTAGTATCGCCCCATAGTGGCAGTTCATACACGCACCCTTATTGCGAAATATATCCATTCCATATAGCTCTTTATCGCTTAGTGCGGTATAGTCGCCGTTTAAAAAGCGATTAAACCTCGTATTCCTCGCACCCATTATATTGGGTCCTCTCTCAAATGTCGCAATGGCTTTGGCGATATTTTCGATTGTGATTAGCTTTTTAGCCCTCTCTATCTCATCTTGGGGAATCTTAGCGATTATGTCATCATCTTTAGGCGATTCGCGCTTTTCGGTAGATTTTTGTCTAAAAGCCCAGCTATTAAATATATCTGCTTCCTGCTCTTTTATATCATTTAGGATTCGCGCATCGATTTTGCCTAGCTTTTCTACGCCTAAATTATCCACTTTTTTAGGCGTAGATTCGGGCTTATGCGTATGCACTGCCTTATCTGCGGCGGCTTTTTCCTGCGCGGTTTTTGGTAGCATCCACGGATACCACTGCGCCCACACTTTTTTCATCTCTTCATCGCCAAAGGACGACACAAATAGCGCGTAGTATTCAGGCGCATTTTTTATTGCATTTTCAGCGTTTTCAAGTGTATTTGCCATTTCAGTAGGGTCGGTTATGGGTCCTAGAGCTTGTTCCTCTAGGCTTTTTGCTCTGCCGTCCCAAAATAGCTCAGGGAAAAACGCCGCCGCTTGTGTGCTAGGCGAATTCCTACGATGAATCTGCCCATTATGTCCCATAGCTTTGGGTAGCCCGTCTGTGGAAGCCATTTCTTTATGGTGGCAACTCTCACACGAGATTTGTCCGCTTTTTGATAGGCGCGGGTCATTAAATAGATTGCGTCCTAAGTGCGCTTTATTGCCCACAAATGGATTATCCTTTGGCACAGGCGGACGCCCTAATGGTGCGAATTCCTCCCAGCCCTTTACGCTTTTATCAATCTTTGGCTTTTCCCATTGCGAGATAGGCTTTGCATATTTTTTGCGATATATGCTTAAGTCATTTTGCTTTGCCACCGCCATACTTGTAAGCCCCACTATGAGGGCTACACCAAATGCTATTGCTTTTTTCATCGTTTTGTCCTTTTTTTACTAAAATCTATATTCAAATCCAGCAAATACCCTGCGTCCGGGCAATCCTCCAGCACTCGCCGTATTCGCGTTTGCATTGTAATTATAATTTCTATCAAAGAGATTATATGCCCCAAAGGTTAGCTTAAAGGCATTTGTTACATAGTAATTCGCCACTAAGTCAAAGTAAAACACCGTAGGAATCCTTACATAGTCATCGTATTGACTACGATATGCCCACCTTGAAGTTTGGACGCTACCCATTATATTAACATCAAAATACTTAATGGGCGCAATCAAAACATTAAAGTTAATATTTTGCCTAGGGTGCGTTGTAAATTCCCTTGAGCCTGTTTTATTACCACGCGAATATTGATTTGTCTTTCTATATAGATAAGTCCAATTTGCCCCAAGCACTAGCTTATCGTCCCAAAAGCCTTGCTTAATACTTGCCTCCGCGCCGACATTCCAGCCATTTTTGACATTTTCATAGCGGTAGCAATATGTGCTGCCATTGTTAGTAAATGGACTCGAGCATAGGCTTGAATCAACCCACGCGGTGATTATCAGATTATGGATATAGTTATAAAACACCGTTGCGCTAATCTGTCCGCTACCCCAATCAAGCGTTGCGCCAAGCTCGGCATTTACTAGAGCTTCGTTTGTGAGATTTTTATTTGGTGCTAGACTTAGTCCATTGCCATAGAGAGTGCGCATTTTTGGTATATTTGACTTATGCCCGACATTTGCGTGGATTGTCCAATATTCGCCCAAAGTTACATAGCCGATTCCTTGCACACTATATCCTTGTATGTGCTGATTTTTATCCTTTACGCTTTCATTTACCACGCTTAAGCCGTCCTGCCTATCATAGCTACCGCTTAGGACGAATCTAAAATATTCATTCGTTCGCAAAGCATATTCCGCAAAGATTGACGAATCTATGATATTCCATTTATCCTGCGGACGCATATCGCTCCACTTTGTATCTGTGTGATTTTCATCTTTTATGGTGAATCCTACTTTTAGATTTTGGTCCTCGCTAAAGTCCAACTTTACGCTCTCTGTAATGCCAAGCGAATAGTCATTATATTTGCTAGAAAATGGAGTGCCGTTATTAGTATTTGACGCGCCCATTTGATTCATATTCATATGATACCATAGCTTTGAATCTAGGCTAACTAATTTACTAAACTGCGAATGTCCCAAAATATAAAATGCCGTTTTATCATAAAAGGGCCAAGTGAATCTAGTAGAAGTTAGTCGCTTTGTATTTTGAAAATAGAAATTTATGCTATATTCGTGATTACCATTTGGAGTAAAGCCGTATTTGCCCATTACGAAGTTATTTTTATATGAAGTATCGGGGATTCCCACAGGTCCCAGCCCACTATAATCATAAGAGTAGTTTAGCGATTTGCGCGACATATATGAGTAGGTTAGCTGAAAGTATTGATTGCCCCAATTACTGCCGACTTGCACATTTGCTCTATGCTCATTATTTGCGATAAACATATATCCAGCGCGAATTTCCAACTTATCCTTTGGCTTTGAAGTTACCATATTTAGCGCACCACCCATTTTACCCGAGCTAAATGTCGGCGAAGTATAGCCTTTTGAAACCTGAATCTCACTTAAGCCAAATGTAACAAACGGCGTCAAATCCGTAGCACCAGCGGCATTGCCCTCGTAAATGTCATTGATAGGAATCCCATCAAAATAAAATCCCGTAGCCTCCTCGCCAAAACCACGAATATAAATCGAACTTTTCCCACTAGAATAAGGCATATAAAAAATGCCCGGTGTAAAGCGAAGTGCGTGAGCCACATCTTTTGCCCCCTCTTGCTCCATCTCCTCGCTTGAGACAACCACAACCGTGCTATTTTCATCTGCATCGCCACCTACCGTGCGCTCGATTCGCCCTAAATCATAAGTTTCGCTTTTTCCTCGCGTAGTCTCACCAATCCCTAAGACTTTGTCTAATAAAGTCGGCTCGGTGGAATCGGTGGAATCTGCGCTTTGATTCGTGCTTGAATCTGTGGAATTTGGATTTTGATTCACGCTTGGATTCGTGGAATTTGGATTCGTTGCATTTTGATTCGCATTTGGATTCGCGCTATCATTTTGTGCCAAAATTATGCTTTTATTTGTATTTTGGGTTGAATCGCTATTGTGATTCGTAGTTGAATCTGCTGAATCGTTGCTAAGATTCGTAGTCGAATCTTTTGAATCATTGCGATTCACGCTTAAATCCTTTGAATCCGCTTTATGATTCGCAATCAAATCTACCGAATCACCACTACGATTCGCATTTTGATTCGTGCTATCATTTTGTGCCAAAATTATGCTTTTATTTGTATTTTGGGTTGAATCGCTATTATGATTCATAGTCGAATCTGCCGAATCATTGCTATGATTCGCAGTCGAATCGTTTGAATCATTTCGATTCACGCTCAAATCCTTTGAATCCGCTTTATGATTCGCACTTAAATCTGTCATATTTGGACTATTGCTATGGTTCGCGGTTAAATTTGTGAGATTTGAATCTATCGCTTTTGTGGTTAAAT
>JBNMHH010000041.1:0-10668 GCA_050872665.1 Helicobacteraceae bacterium | reverse complement strand
TTACTTTACTAAAAAATTAAAAGGCATATTTTGATAGGCAATTTTAAAGGCGAATCCGCAATTCACGCATTACAAGCAAACCTAAAGAGATTTAATGCCATCGATTCCCACGCTCCACGCCTTTTGTTAAATTATATATATATATATATATATATATATTGTAAGACTCTCGCAATACGCGTTAAATAGCGCGTTTTTATTTAAAAATCTTTGTAATTCTTGTAAATCATATTTTGTAGATTGCTTCGCCCTTGCTACGCAAGGACTCGCAATGACGATTCGGCGCACCCCACGCCATCATTGTGAGATTCGGCAACGCCGAATCGTGGCAATCTATTTTAGCGATTCACAAATTGCACTTGATTTACTCACTTTAGGCGAATCTAAAAGCAATTTTGGATTGCTTCGGCGTTTGCAACGCCTCGCAATGACGAATCGGCGCACCCCACGCCGTCATTGCAAGGGCGATGCCCAAAGCAATCCACACTCCACACCACTTTTAAAGGAAACCAAATGCAAACTTAAATCTTAATTTTTCACGCATTTAGATTCGCGTGGTTGAAAATGGCAAAAAGTCGGCGGTTAGGCAAAAGTGCCTTGTGATAAGGCAATTTTTTAAGGAGAAAATAATGAAAGATAAAGTGATATTTCCATTTTTGGATAATGGTAATTTTCAAGTAATTTATGAAAATAATGATTTTCAAATCGCTTCGGGCAATGTCAAAGGCGATGGCAATAAAATAAGCATCGGTGCTCGTTGGTGTGTGAGCGAAATTAGCAAAGGCATAAAATATAGCGGATTCCCATATATGCAAGGCGATAAAGGCATTACGCAATGTTGGTTTATAATCCCAAATTATTTGGCAATCTATATTTTGAAGAGCATCAAGGATATGGTGCAAGACAAGATTTATGAAGTTTTGCAAACGCTTATTATGCAAGAGCAAGAGCGCGTAAATCGCACAAAGGATTCACAATGAAAGCCTATAAACGCCCTTTGCGATTCGTGCTATTTTTCGCGCTAATTTTTGGTGCAAATATAGCCATTGCAGAGGAAAGCGGGGGATTTGTGGGCGTAGAGATTGGTGCTGGAGAGGCTAATTTAAAATCGACAATGATTAGGTTTGACCTTACAGACTTGGAGTCAATAGCACTTAGCACGAGAGGATTACAAACGCCATATTATGGCTTGATTGCGGGTTATAAGCAGTTTTTCAATCGCTATGTAGGATTGCGCTACTATGCAAATATCAATGTATGGCATTTTGAGCTAAGACCGAAAAATTGCAATGCCGCTACTTGCAATGTTTTTGCATTTTCTGGCAATATCACAATGATAAATTACGGCGCAAATATCGACTTTATGGGTAATTTTTACTCTGGCGAAAGTGTGGATTTTGGTGGATTCGTAGGCTTTGGGATTGGTGCTAATAGCTGGGTAGGCGATGGGATTAACAGCCACGAAAGGCGTTATCTAGGTGCGATAAATAAGATTTATGAGGGTAGCAACAATCTTAAGCTAACAAAGACGGGCTTTGATTGCTGGGTGAATTTGGGGCTTCGCACGAATTTCGCTACGCATCACAGCATAGAGGTTGTGGCGCGAGTGCCATTGCTAAAAACCACGCTATTAAAAGATAAATTTCACAATGCGAATAATGGCAGGGATTATGATACGCAAACCACCATACGCAATATTTATGACATAAGCATAAGATACGCGTTTAGTTTTTAGTGCATTTGGGATTCGCGTGAATTTAGTAATTTTTCATTGCTTAGGATTTTATAAAGTGCGTAGAAGTAGAGCAATGGCATTAAAAAATACAAGAAAAATACATTTAAAATATATTTGATTGCTAATTTTAGCGTGAGATTTAGTGCCTTTGCGATAAATAAAATATTATCAGTTATTTTACTTTTTAGCGAATCTAGTGCGCTTTTGGTGGAATCTATGGGGTGAGATAGCGTATCAAATGCCTTATCTGCGCCTTTTTCCAAGCTATCGCCAAAGATTGCAATAGAGCCGATGATTTTTTGGCTAGTGGTGCGTGAATCATTATCTGGCGCGATTTCTGGCATATTTATAAGTTGCGCAACGCCCAAATATTTTTTAATATCATTTATTTGGGCGTTAATGTCTTTTTCCAAGCTCATATTTGCCTCATTTGCGATGATTGCTACTAGATTCACATATAGATTTAATCCGGGGTTAAAAAATAGCAAAATTATAAGAAATTTTGTTGCAAATGCGCGGAGATTTGGCATTTGTGGAATCAAACGCACACAAAATAGCACCACAATCAAAATCTTAAAAATTATCAGTTTATTGACAAGTAGCATAATGTATTGAATACCGATTAAAATGTTTGCCAAAAAGAAAAATCCAAAGATTTTATCCAAAATATCCGCTATGCCATCGCTCAAAGGTAGCGCACCGCAGATGATTTTTAACCCCGCGACAACGCCGATATTAGTGAGCGCAAAAGTGAAATTAGACTCCACAAACGCCACCGCGCTTTTGTTGTAGAAATCAAATGCTGCTAAAACGCAAAGCACCGCCAATATCGCGCTAAAGATGATTTGGCTTTTGTGGGCTTTAATAAATTGGCGCATTAGGTTGTCTTTTTGGATTTGCGGGGATTTTTTGGATTGCCACGACTTGCCTTTGGCAAGTCTCGCAATGACGGGGTAGGGGGCAAATCTCGCAATGACGAAGTGGAGCGTGAATCTCGCAATGATGGGGTGGCAAGGCACAAATCCCTTTTAATAACATTTGCGATTTTTTTAGGGCTAATGCCTAAAAGCTCCTCAATTTCAGCGGTTTTGCCCTGTGGGATAAATGCGTCATCAAATTCAAAGGATTTCACACTCACAAAAATGCCGTTTTTATTTAGTAAAAGCGCGATTTTTTCGCCAATCCCGCCCATTTTCACGCCATCGCTAAAAATATAGACTTTATCCACGCGCCTTGCGACTTGCAAAATCGTAGTCGAATCTAGTGGCTTAGCAAAGCGCAAATCCACTAAAATGGCAACGAATCCTAAAATCTCATTTACCAAATGTGCGCGTCCTACGCCGTTGCCAAAGGCAAAAAAGGCGATTTTGGGGGTTTGTGGTGCGTTCGTGGATTTTGTGGATTGCTTTGATTCGCTACGCGAATCTCGCAATGACGAATCTAGTGGTTCAAACAAAATCTCCGCTTTTTTGAATCTAAAAGGCTTATTTTTAAATGTGTTGTTTTTTAGCAAAAAGCCACCGCGCGGATAGCGAAACGCACAAGGCGATTTATCAAAATCACTTGCAAAGGCAACGGCTAATTCCAAGCTCCTATCATCGCGTGGCGCAAAAATCGTCATATTGGGGATTAGGGACAGATAAGAAATATCAAAGATTCCTTGATGAGTTTCGCCGTCCTCACCTACGATTCCAGCCCTATCGATTGCAAATCGCACGGGCAGATTCATAATGCTAACATCGTGGATTATGCTATCAAAGGCGCGTTGCAAAAATGTCGAGTAAATCACCACAAAGGGCTTGAATCCCTCTTTTGCCATAGCCGCCATTGAAGTGGTGGCGTGAGCCTCTGCGATTGCCACATCAAAAAAGCGATTGGGTAGATTATCCATTAGCAAGTCTAGCCCCGTGCCACTAGGCATTGCAGCGGTTACGCCGATGATTTTATCGTCTTTTTGTGCCAAGTCTAGCAGCTTTTTGGCAAAAACTTTGGTGGGATTACTCGCACTTGGCGGTTTTAGGGACAAACCCGTGCTTATGTCAAAGGGCGAAACGCTATGCCATTTTTCATACCGCCCTTGCGCGATTTGGTAGCCATAGCCCTTAATCGTCTGCGTGTGAATTAGCACGGGCTTTTTTAAATCTTTTGCTTTTTGAAAAATGCTAATGAGTTCAGCGATATTATGTCCATCAATGGGACCGATATAGCTAAGTCCTAGCTCCTCAAATAAAATGCCCGGGGTGATTAGCTTTAAAGATTCCTCGAATCGCTTTGCCATAAATGTCGCAGATTCGGGCATTTTACTTAATAAGCCCTTTATTTTCTCGCGCATTCCTTGATATACTCGCCCTGCGGTGGCGGTGGAGAGATATTTACTCATCGCGCCAATTGGTTTGCTAATGCTCATTTCATTGTCATTTAGGATTATAATCATTGGGTATTTTATGTCGCCGATTTCATCTAATGCCTCATAGATTAGCCCCGCGCTCATCGCGCCATCGCCGATTAAGATGACAGGGATACGATTTTCGCCTTTTAGTTTGATTGCCCTTGCTGCGCCTACGCCTAATGATAGCGAGGTAGAGCTATGCCCAGCGATGAAATAATCTGCGTCTGATTCGCTTGGCTTGGCAAATCCGCTAATGCCCTCTGTTTGGCGAAGCGTGGAAAATGCGTTAAATCGTCCGCTTAAGAGCTTATGTGCGTAGATTTGGTGGCTCACATCAAAGATAAATGGGTCGCTGTAACAATCAAAAACTGCGTGCATTGCGATTGGGATTTCTACCGCGCCTAACTTTGAGCTTAAATGTCCGCCGTTTTTGCTTAAAACCTCGATGATTCGCGCACGAATCTTTTGCGCGATTGCCTTTAGCTCATCAACTCTCTTGCCTTTTAGTGAGCCAAATTCGGGGAGATTTGCGCTTGAATCTATAAGATTCGCGCCTAGATTCGCTTGACTTGCGCTCGAATCGCTGGGATTCGTAGTCGAATCGGCAAGATTCGCACTCGAATCCACACGATTCGCGCCTAGATTCGATAGATTCGCCATTTTTTTAGCATTTTTTTTGCTTTTAGCACTCATCAAAAGCCTTTTATATTCTCTATGACGCTTTGTTTTAGCAATTTGTAGCGCGACATTATGTTGCCGTCAATATTGCCATTTTCGCTGATAATCACCACGCCACCTTTGGCAATGGCGTCATCGCTTTTGATTGTGATATTTTCCTTGCCTTGCGCAAGATTGTTTAGGAATTCAAAATCGCTAGGATTCACCTTTATCACCACATTTAGATTCCCGCTCATCGATTTTAGCAACTCTTTGGCAATGGAGGCGGCGACTTTGGCGGATTCCTCGCTCACTTCTTTGATGATGACTTCTTTGGCAATGTCAAGCGCGATAGAGCTTAGCTCGGATTCTAATTTGGCAATCTGCTCTTTTGCGCCCTCAATCGCCGAATCTAGCTTGATAATGGAGTTTCCAATCTTTTCTCTCTCAGATTCGATACTATTTTTTAGCTCCAAATTCACCATCATCTGCCCTTCTTTTATGCCCTCCTCTTTGGCAGCTTTTTCTCTCTCGGCACTTTGGGCTTGTAGCGTCTCAAACTTTTCTTCAAAGCCCTTTAGATTCGCGCTTAAATCATCGCTTTTTTTAAGCAATTTTTCAATCAAATCCTTTTCTAAACTACTCTCTATCATCGCTGCTTGTGCCTTATTAACCTTATGTGGCTCATCATCGCTGTCATTTTCATCGCCTTTATGTCGGTTTAATTCTTGCTTTGTGATTGTTTTAAAGTCATATTTATTCATCGTGTGCGCTTCCAACTCATCTGCGCCAATGACACTTTTTTCATTACTCAACAACATCTTCTTGTTCGCCTATGGAGATAACGCCCTGTTCGCTTAGTGCTTGGACGATTTCTACGACTTTGCGTTGCGCTGCCTCTACATCACGCACTTTTACGACACCCAAATATTGCAATTCCTCGATGAACTGCTCCCCAGCCCTTTGACTCATATTGCTTAGGAATTTTTGTTTTAATTCCTCTGGCGCGGATTTCAAAGCCATTGTAAGCTCTTTTTTATCCACAGCTTTGAGAATCTCAATAATCGCAGTTTTGTCGAGTTTGACAATGTCTTCAAATGTAAACATCATCTCTTTGATTTTTGCTGCTAATTGCTCATCGCTTTGCTCGATATGTGAAAGCGTGGTTTTTGCTGCCTTTTGCCCAAGTCTATTGAAAATCTCTGCAACCGCGCGTGGTCCGCCCACCTCGACTTTGTAGCTAGTAAGCGATTCGAGTTTATTTTCTAGCACTGCGGATACACGCTTAATAATTTGTGGTGAAATGTCGCCTAAAGATGCCATTTTTATTGATACCTCCGCTCTCTCTGCGTCTGAAAAATAGCTCAAAGTCTCTGCCGCGCTATTTGGGTCCATATGCGCCAAAATTAGCGCAATGGTTTGCGGATGCTCGTTTATGATAAAATCCGCAAGTTGCTGTGGGCGGACTTTTGCTAAATAAGCAAAGTTTTTGGTTGCTTGCATTGATTTGGATAGCTTTTCTAGGACTTTTTTTGCTTCCTCTTCGCCCAAAGTGCGGATTAGCAACTCTTTAGCATACTCAAAGCCACCTTGTGTAATGTATTGATTGCTTTGGAAAATGGCGTAAAATTCCTCTAGCACAGCCGCACCGATGACTTTATCCGTGCCTTTCATTTGGGCAATATATTTAGAAATCTCTGTGATGGATTCAATATCTAAATGTTGAAAAAGTTCCCCTGTCAATTCATCGCCTATTTGAATCATCAAAATAGCGATTTTCTCCGCCATAGAAAACTCATCATATTGCGCTCTTTGGGCTTGTGTCAAATTAAATGCCATTTTTACGCCCCCTTTTTGGTGTCCTATAATGTCTCATCGTGGATAAACATTTGAAAAAGATTGGCAAACTCTTGAGGTTTCTCTGCGAAAAGCGTTTTGATTTTTTCAAGCAACACTTCGTATTTCAGCTCGTCCTCTCTAAAATCGCCCAAACCTAGCTGATTTTTAACGCTCTTATCCTCTGTTTCAATCATTTTCTCTGTGTCTAAAGATGCCATTTTGCTTGATACCTCCGCTCTCTTGGCGTCTGAAAAATAGCTCAAAGTCTCTGTCGCGATATTTGTGTCAATATGTGCCAAAATTAGCGCAATGGTTTGCGGATGCTCATTGATGATAAAATCCGCAAGTTGCTGTGGGCAGACTTTGGATAGATAAGGAAAGTCTTTTGTTGTCTGCATTGATTTTGATAGCTTTTCTAGGACTTTTTTGCCTTTCTCTTCGCCCAAAGTGCGGATTAACAACTCTTTACCATACTCAAAGCCACCTTGTGCAATATATTGACTGCTTTGGAAAATGGCGTAAAAGTCCTCTAGCACAGCCACGCCTACGGCTTTATTTGTGCCTTTCATTTGGGTTATGAAATTAGAAACCTTTATAATCGATTCAATATCTGAATGCTGAAAAAACTCCCCTATCAATTCATCGCCTAGCTGAATCATCAAAATAGCGATTTTCTCCGCCATAGAAAATTCATTATATTGCGCCCTTTGCGCTTGTGTCAAGTTAAATGCCATTTTTTATGCCCCCTTTTTGGTATCTTCTAAGCCTAGCTCATCGTGGATAAGCGTTTGGAAAAGATTTGCAATCTCTTGAGGCTTCTCTGCGACAAGCGTTTTGATTTTCTCAAGCAACACTTCGTATTTCAATTCGTCCTCTCTAAAATCGCCCAAACCAAGCTGATTTTCAATGCGTTTTCGTAGCTCGTTTTCGCGATTCGCCTCCTCCTCGCTATCATCAAGCGTAAGCAAGGATTCGACATCTTCATCGGTTTTATCCTCTGTCTCAATCATTCGCTCTGCAAATGGCGCGATGATTTTCTTATAGAATATAAAGATGATAATCGCCACAAGCACATATTTTAGCAATGGAATCACAGGTTGCAACATTGCCATAATTTTTTCTAAAGTCGTTTGTGGCTTAAAGCTACCGCTTTTTGCATTTAGCTCAAAATTGCTAACGCTCACCACATCGCCCCTATCTTGCGAAAATCCTATGGCTTGTCGCACAAGGTCGTTGATTTGGCTCATCGTGGTTTCATCAAGCGCGGTGTATTGCATTTTTTCCACGCCATTATCATTCACTAAGCTATAAGTCCCATCGACAACGACAGCCGCGCTAAGTCGCTTTAGCGTCCCAAATTCGCCTTTAATCTCCGAAATCGTTTTACCCACTTCGTAGTTTGTCGTAGTGGTATTTATAGTGTGAATCTGCTTGTTATTTAGCGCGTCCAAGCCCTGCACGGGTCCTACATTACTAATTGCGCCGGGGACTCCGCCGATTTCAGGCTCACTCACGCCCTCTTTGCGCTCCTCGTGCGTTTGCTCCCCGCGCACGACATTATTTGGGTCGAAAGTCTCTTGCATACTTTTGGTTTGTGAGAAATCAAACTCCGCATTGACTTTCGCCACAACCCTATCTTTACCGCCGATAATGGGCGTTAGGACATTTGTGATTTTATCCTCTAAGATTCGCTCAAAATTATTTTTATATTTTAATTGCAGATTTATCATCTCGCGCGATGCCATTGATTCGCTATCACTGCCCAAAGGTTCGCCATTTTGGTCGATAATGGCTACATTTTCTTTGGTAAGCTTGGGAATCGCCGCTGCGATTAGATTTTTAATGCCCTCAATTTGATTGGGCGTGAGATACATATTTGGGAGAATCTCAAGCACCGCACTCGCTGTGGGCAAAACTTCTTTGCTTACAAAAACGCTATCTTCAGGCAAAGCGATATGCACGGAGGCTTTGACAATGGGCTTTAGACTCTCAATCGTCCGCCCAAGTTCGCCCTCAATAGCGCGAGTAAGGCGCACTTTTTGCTCAAACTCTGTTAGCCCAAAACTTTGCTCATCAAAAATCTCAAAGCCAACTTTGCTATTTTTGGGGATTCCGTTGCTTGAAAGGGCGATTCGTTGCTCATAGACGACTTCTTTAGGGACTAAAATCGTATCTTCGCGCAAAATTTTATAAGGGATATTATTTTGTTGTAAATGTTGCAATATTAGCGCGTTGTCGCTGGGCGTTACGCCCTCAAAAAGCACGGCGTAGTTTGCATTTTCGTTTCTATCGCGAATCGAAAAGACGATAAAAAACGCCAAAAACGCTACAATCGCCACCACACCGCCAATCATAGCGACTTTTTGCTTTTTGTTTAGGCGATTGTATAATTCTAATAATTGCTTAAAAAGTTTGTTAATATCCACGCACTTGCCTTAAATCTAGCTCTTATTTTTTTGCTCTAATTTATTAAGAAATTTTTCTATGTATTTTAGCACTTGTTTGTTTTGCTTTTCCGTGCCTATGGTGATTCGCACGGCGTTTAGGTTGTAGCTTTTTAGGTTGCGAATAATTATGCCATTTTTTAGCAAATAATCGCAAAGCGCGGTCGAATCGACATTTTTTTCAAAGAAAAACGCAATGAAATTCGTGTAAGATTCGATGAATCTAATGCCTTTTTCTTTGGCGAAATCCTCATAGACTTTCATTTGCTCATCGTTATTTTTGAGTGTTTTTTCTAAAAATTTTTTATCTTTTAGTGCCACTAATGCCGCTCTTAGCGAAAGATTCGTTACATTAAATGGCGGACGCAGTTTTGAAAGCGTAGCAATAGTTGAATCAATAGCGATTCCATACCCTACGCGTAAGCCTCCAAGCCCATAGAGTTTAGAAAATGTGCCTAAATAAATCGCATTTGGATAAGTGGCGATTAGCTCATTTGGTGCGATTGATTTGCTCTTATCCTTAAACTTCGCAAATGCGTTGTAGGCGCAATCAAGTGCGATTATGCAGTCTTTATCCACTGAATCGATGATTTTATACACTTCCTCACGCGACAAACAATCGCCCAGCGGGTTATTTGGCAGACACAAAAATATGATTTTTGGCTTATGCGTTTTTGCCAAAGCAATTATTTCATTTGCATCGAAAATATCGCTTTTTGTCCGCAGGACAACGGCTTCGCACTGCTTTGCGTAAATCTCATACATCGCAAAAGTTACGCCAGAGGTGAGAATCTTATCGCCCTTGCCACACACCGCCTTTATCAAAATGTCGATGATTTGGTCGCTGCCACTGCCTATGATGATATTTTGCGGATAGATATTGTGCTTTTTTGCCAAAGCCTCTTTTAGCTCGAATGCGCTATCATCGGGGTAGCGAAAGGCGTTTTTCGCCTCTTTTTTAATCGCCTTTGCCACGCTTTTTGCAGTGCCTAGCGCATTTTCATTACTTGCTAACTTAATAACATCATCTTCGTAAATCCCAAATTCTCGCACTACAAGCTCGATTGGCTTACCTGATTCGTAATTCTTAAGCGAATCTAAATACTTTTTAAAACCCATTTTTACTCCTTTGTGTTTGTCCGCTTTCGCTTCCCAAAAATTCTCAAAAAATAGATATAATTTTAGCTAAAAATGCTAAAGTAAAATTTAAAAAGACAAAATAAGGATTGTGTAAAATGAGTATTTTTAGAGAATATGATATTCGCGGGATTTTTGGCGAGGATTTAAATAAAAATGTCGTGGTGGCAATAGGCGCAGAGTTAGGACGAGAGATAATAGCGCGAGGGGGGAGAAGCGTAGGAATTGGGTATGATGCGAGGAAGCATAGTCCTACCTTATTCTCGTGGCTATGCGAGGGTTTGCGCAATTCGCCTTTAGAATTGCATTCCGCAGATTTTGGGATTTTCGGGGCTTCGCAGACTCCAAGTCTAGTCTCAGCCCCAAAAATCCCAAAAAACTACGAAAGCCAAACCGAAAATCCTTCCGTTGTTTTGAATAGCAAAGACGGCGAATCTGCAAAGCGAACGCAACAAACAATCGAAGGG
>JBNMHH010000040.1:0-10728 GCA_050872665.1 Helicobacteraceae bacterium | reverse complement strand
CGCGTTAGCGTAATCACAATCGAAGTAATGGCGGTGTGGCTTTTGTATTTGTAGAAAATTTTGGGATAAAACTAGACTTGGAGTCTGTTGATTCCCAAAATTTTCTACAAGTGCGAAATTGCATACCCCAGAACAAATTGTCCTCTAAAAATCACTCCATTCTAGTGGTTTCCCAAATGGCAAGTCGCGCTTTGCTCTTTTCCCCAAAATCTCTTTTAAAAATTTTGGCTCTAGCCCCACATTTGGGCGAATCGCGCGGATATTTTCCTTGTTTAAAATCTCGCCTTTTTTAATGTCTTTGACTACAAAAAGACTTCGCGCAAATTCCCTGCCTTTTTTGCGCGAATCGCTGTTTGAATCTTGGCGCGATTCGTTGCTTAAATCATCGCCCATAGCCACTTCCACCTTGCGAATCGCCTTTACCAAATCCGCAAATTCCGCCCTATCAAGGCTAAATCCGCTATCGGCACTTTTTATCGCCTTATCCAAAATGAAATGCTTTTCCACCACACTCGCACCCAAACTCGTGGCGATGATAGCTGCCAAATTGCCCTTGCTGTGGTCGGATAGTCCATATTTTACGCCAAATTTTGCCCCCAAAGCCGTCATCTCACGCAGATTCATATCGCAAAGCTCCGCAGGATAGGCACTCACGCATTTTAAAAGCGTTATATCGCTTACGCCACGCGCTTTTATGAGATTTATGGCGCATTCTAACTCGTCATTTGTGGCAATTCCGCTTGATAGGATTATAGGCTTTCCGCACTGCGCCACCGCCTCCACTAGCTCCAAATCCACCACTTCAAAACTTGCGATTTTATAGATTGGGTTGCCAAGCGATTGCAATAAATCCACGCCCTTGCGCGAAAAAGGCGCAGAAAAGCACACTAGACCGATTTTTTTAGCATAAGCAAAAAGCTCGGCATTCCACTCGATTGGCATACAGGCTTCGCGGTAGAGTTCGTAGAGATATTTGCCCTCCCACAAGGACGCGCCTTTGATTTTGAAAATGTCGCTTTTGCAATCGATTGTCAAGTCATCGGCTGTGTAGGTTTGGAGCTTCACGGCGTCCGCGCCACACTCTTTGGCGGCACATAAGCTCTCTTTTGCCACACTCAAATCGCCCCCGTGATTCGCGCTTAATTCCGCTACGATGAAAACGCTCATTTAGATTCCTTTAATTTATTTGGATTGCTTCGCCTTGCTGTCGCAAATCTCGCAATGACGCACTTTTTAACGCCCAAATATCTAAATCAATAAATTTTTCGCCATCTTTGATTGCCTCAATCATCGCGCCACAGCGCACAAATCCGCTTTTTTGGTAGAAGCGAATCGCGCGGGTGTTTGTGCTTAAAACTTTGGCGTATAAAATGTGTAAATTTAACTCACTAAATGCAATGAATCGCAATATTTTTAGCAATTTTGCGCCGTTGTGTGCGTTTATCACTGAATAGATTCCTAAAGTGGCATTTTTATTTGCTAAATCGATATTATTTAGGCAGATTACCCCTAAAAATGCGCTGTTTTCACCCATAACTTCGTCATTCTGAGCGAGTGCAACGAGCGAAGAATCTACTAAATTTATATTTTTGGATTCTTCGCTTTCTAACGAAAGCTCAGAATGACGAAGTGGGGGACAATGGCGTTGTGTGGCAGAATGACAAATTGTTGCCGAATCCACCTCATACACCGCAAAATACGCCATATTTTTAGCCTCGCGCAAGGATTCGATAAATCTAAAATGCTCTACCTCGCTTATTTTCCGCCTTGTTAGCATAAATTCCCTCACAGCATTTCGTGCCTCTAAAACTTTTAGTGCGCTGGATTTGCTAAGATTTGTAAAATTTAGCGCGACTAAATTTTCAAGCGAAAAATCCTCACTCATTTGCAATTCCCACGAATCCTATCTCGTTTTTGAAGTCGCCACGGCGAATCCCACGCCCACAGCGTGTTTTTTCATATCATATTCGTGTAGATTATCGCCATAGCCGTAAAAATACTGCACGAAAATTCCAAAGTGCCGTATGTCAAAGCGATATTCTAACTTTACATTGCCTTTGTATTTTTTGTAGTTATGAATGAGATTGCCGACAGTTAGGCGCAGATGATTGCGCTGTAAGAAGCTATACTCTAAGATTAAGTCGCTGTAACCTATGTATTTGTGTATGTTTGGCGGGTCTTTGTCGATATAAACCCACGATTTTAGTGTCGCGCGAAAATCGCTAATGCGATATACCAAGTCAAGCGCGACAAGATTTATACTGCGCGATTTTTCTCCCGCATCGCCGTTAGATAAATGTCTATAGCCAAAGCGCACAAGTAGCCCGAAATCAAAGGGTTTGTAGATGATTAGCTCGGGGTTGTAGTCTGTGCTACGAAATGGGTTGGAAATGCTTTTTGAATACATTTGAAAAAAGCTCTTTTGCGTGTAGGCAAAATACGCGCCTATGCCCCAAAACAAGTCCTTTACGATACTAGCTTTCGCGCTAATTTGTAGTTTCACTTCAAACTTCTTATAAGGCTTGTCATAAGGACTTTTAAACATTTTTGTTTGGTAATATAGGGGCAAAAAGTAGTTTTTATTGTGCATCGAAAATCGCTCAATTAGGCTTTTTAACAAATCTATATCATCGTCATAGTCGGGGAATTCTGGGTCTTTGGTGTTTGTGAGTTCGCTAGATTCAAGTAAATCGGTGGTGGATTCGGTGGATTCGGCACTCGATTCGCTTGAATCTGCGATAGATTCGGCTGA
Organism: Helicobacteraceae bacterium; assembly: GCA_050872665.1. Lineage (GTDB taxonomy): Bacteria > Campylobacterota > Campylobacteria > Campylobacterales > Helicobacteraceae > NHYM01. Next base: position 7,976 of record JBNMHH010000040.1, on the reverse strand, counting down.
ATCTATGGCTGAATCGGCATTAGATTCGGGCGAATCGCTTGAATCTACGCTAGATTCGCTTACAGATTCGCTATTTTTTGGCGAATCGCCTACATTATTTTCTAAATTTTCCGCATTTAGCAACCCCGCACAAATCGCCCCAAACAGCGCAAAAACCCACATTATTTTTCGCATAATTTTAAACCATAATCCAAAAATAATCTTTGATTCGATAAAATGCAAAATTTTATTAAATTTTAGCTTAAATTTGGAGTTCAAATGTGTGGAATCATAGGCTACATAGGCGAAAATGAAAAAAAGCAAATTTTGCTAGATGGCTTGGCAGAGCTAGAATATCGAGGCTATGATAGTGCTGGAATCGCGGTGCTTAGCGGAGAAAATATCACTTCATTTAAAAGTGCGGGAAAGCTAAAAAATTTGGTGGCAAAATGCAAGGATTTTAGCGCAAAAGGCTTTGGTGTGGCTATCGGGCATACGCGCTGGGCTACGCACGGGCAGGTTAGCGACACAAACGCACACCCGCAAAGCGCGGAGTTTAGCTCGGTGGTGCATAATGGGATTATCGAAAATTACAGCGAGATTAAGGCGGAGCTAGAGCAAAAAGGGCATAATTTTAGCAGTCAAACGGACACCGAAGTTATCGTGCATTTATTTGAGGAAAATCTAAAGGGCGCGAAAAACGCGATAGAGGCGTTTAAAAGCACGATAGAAAGACTAGAAGGCTCTTATGCACTACTTTTAATCACAAAAGGCGAGAATGATAAAATATTTTATGCCAAAAACGGCTCACCGCTTTTAATAGGACGCGCTAAAGCCACAAAAAACGCAGAATCCAAAAACAACGCGCAAGATGACATTTATTTCGCCTCTAGCTCATCGCCCTTACTTGGAATCGTAAGCGAAGTTTGCTATCTTGAAGACGGCGCATTTGGCTATATGGATAGGGGCAATTTTAGCTCACTGCCAAAAATCCAAAAGTTAGTAGGCACAAAGTTATCTGCGCAAAAAGAGGGTTATCGCTACTTTATGGAAAAAGAGATTTATGAGCAACACGCGGTGCTAAAGGACACGATTGCGGGGCGAATCGTAGGCGATAAAATCGCACTTGAAATCGATGATAGCTTTTTGGAAAATATCGATTCAATCACGCTTTGCGCCTGTGGCACGAGCCATAACGCCGCACTTGTCGCCAAATACATTTTTGAGCGCGAGGCAAAAATCAAAACTAGCGTGGCGATTGCAAGTGAATTTCGCTACGCAAATCCCGTGATGAGCAAAAATGAGCTTTTTATAGTTATATCCCAAAGTGGCGAGACGGCAGACACGCTAGAAGCGTTGAAACTCGCCAAAGGCGCGGGGCTAAAGACTTTGGCGATTTGCAATGTGGAGGATAGCTCAATCGTGCGTGAGGCGCAATACAGCCTTTTGACACGCGCTGGAATCGAAAAGGGCGTAGCTTCGACAAAGGCATTTGCTACGCAGGTTATGTTGCTGTGGATTTTGGGCGTTTATATGGGTGAAAAGCGCGGAAAAATCAGCAAAGATTTAGTAAAGGCGCATATAAAAAATATGAAAGATTCGGCAAATGCCACAAAGATTGACGAATCTATGCACGATAGGCTTAAAAAGCTATCCAAGCGATATTTGCACGGACACGGCTTTTTCTTTATTGGGCGCGATATTTTCTATCCACTCGCACTTGAAGGTGCGCTTAAATTAAAAGAGCTTAGCTATCTCCACGCAGAGGGCTATCCAAGCGGAGAGATGAAGCACGGACCCATTGCACTAGCGGATAGCGAACTTTTTACCATTAGCCTAATGCCAAAGCATTTGCTTTTTGATAAAATCAAAAACAACACAGCCGAGCTAAGCACCCGCGATGCGACTATTTGCGTGATAAGCCAAGAGGATTGCGCTTTGGCTGATGATATGGTGCGAATTGGGAAATTTGATAGCTATATGGAGGAATTTTTCGCAATGATGGTGATTTTGCAGGTTTTGGCTTTGGAAGTGGCGATTCGGCTAGGCAATGATGTGGATATGCCACGCAATCTCGCAAAAAGCGTAACGGTCGAGTGATTCGCCAAATGGATTCATCAAAAATTTACACAAATTAAGGGGACAAAATGTTAATTTTACGATTTAAGATTGTTTTATTATCAGCCATTGTGATTGCGCTAAGTTGCGCATTTGTGCTGTATAAAGTGGATATTTTCAACAAAGAGAGAGATTTAAAAATCTTTAAAAACCAAATCAAATCCACCGCCCAAGCGGCATTTGACTTTGCGGCGATTTCAGGCGAGGGCGTAAATTCGCACACTTATGATATTATCAATTCCGTAAAAGTGCAAAGAGAAATTGCTGATTTGTGGATTAGCCGAAGTGATGAGTTTAGCGCGGAACTAGGCAGAAAGCGCAGTGAATACCGCGACCAAATCGAGCGCAATGTCTATATCAGCCGTCAGCCCAGCGAAGAAAAAATGCGGCGAATCGAAGGGACAAACGACCACGAAGTGCGCGTCTCATTCCCCATAGTCGCTGATTCAAAATGTATCGTTTGCCATTTGGGAATAAAATCTGGCGCAGTTATCGGCGCGGTAAATGCGAATATTATGCTAAAAGATAATATCTATGACATTATTTTCTCAAGCGAAGAGGAATTTTTGGGCTTTATCATCGCGGCATCTTTAATCATTATGATTGTGCTAATGTTTAGCGTGAAAAGTTTCTCAAGTATCTCAGATAGCATTAAGGACGCCATTATTAGCGCGATTAACGGCGACTTTACGCGCCGTGTGCGAAGCCATATGATAGGCACAGACGAACTTGCCAAACTCATCAATAAATTGCTTGAATCGTTAGATAAAAATTTAGCGGCAATCGACACCAAAATCGCCACCATTTTTATCTACAATCGCTTACTTTACAACAAAAACCCGCTTATGCGCCTAAGCGAAGTGATGAATGAAGTTGTCGCGCTATATAGCTTTAAAAACAAAATCGATTCGATGAGACGCACAAATGACATTTACAAAGAGATTCAAGTGGTGATTCAAAAATATATCAAATATAAAAATCTCATTTTCGCCGAACTTGTGCATAATGAAATCGTAAGCGGTTATAAAGTCGAAAATGACGCCACGATGAAAGTAATGGCAGGGGAAATCAACAGCATTGAAAAACGGCTCAACGACCCTAATAAAAATGTCCTTTATAGCGATGAAAAAGGTAGCGTGTTTATCTCGTATTCTAGCGGTGGATTGCATGTGATTGACTTGCAATTTGTCATAAGCGACAAGCTAATGACTTATTATTCTATTATGCTAGATTCAAAGAAAGAACTCGCCGAAAAAGAAAAATCTATCACGCGAATCTATAACTATATGCGCGAAGCACGGCATATCATCAATAACAAAATGCTTATGAAAGAGATTGAGGAAAGCTCATACACCGACCCGCTTACCAAAGCCTACAACCGCTTTTTCCTTGATAGGCATAGCGGATATTTGAAAGAAAAGTTAGAAAAACATATCGTTTTTGGTGTGCTAATGCTTGATATTGACCACTTTAAAAATATCAACGACACTTACGGACACGCCGTAGGGGACGCGGGAATCGTGCTTTTGGTGGAGACGATTCGCAAGGTGATTCGCCCTATTGATAAACTCATTCGCTATGGTGGCGAGGAATTTGTAGTGATTTTGGATAATGCGGATATGACTGAATCCCAGCGCGTGGCAGAGAAAATCCGCACCGCCTTTGCAATGGCAAAAAAATGCTCACGCGGAGAGCTAAAATTCAACAAATCCGTGAGTATCGGCGTAAGCGCAATGCCAGACTTTTCAAAAGACATTTGGGAATGTATCAATCAAGCCGACTTGGCGTTGTATGAGGCAAAAGAGGGCGGACGAAACCGCGTGATTCCCTACTCAAACGAAGTCCAAGCAAGGGCACACGCCAAAAACGAAGCGAAAAAACAAGCAGCCCAAAACGCAGTGCCTACCGCAAACACAGGCGCGAATCCAGCCGTAGGCGCAGACCCTGTGGCAGATGACGATGACTTTGAAAAAAGTTTGAAGTTGAATAATCAGGTGTGATTTTAGAGATTTTTTTATTGAATCGCTCTGCTCTGCCATTGCATAATACTATAAATTACCTTGCAATGGCAGGTATTTTGCCTATCAAATACATTTACATTTCGTAATTAAATCAAACGCGCAAATGCCCTGTAGCACGAGGCTATACAATTATGCAAAGTTTAAGAATCCAAGTTGTAAAATTCCACTCTTTTTTATTTCAAAATCAAAGGACACATTATGAATGACTTTCAAAAAGCATTACAATTTCGCCACGCGTGTAAAATTTTCGATGAGACAAAAGCGATTCCGCACGAACAATTCGAGGAAATATTGGACGCTGGGCGAATGAGCCCTAGCTCGATGGGCGTTGAGCCGACACGATTCCTCGTGGTGCGTGATAAAGACTTGCGTGAGAAGTTAAAAGATGCGTGCTGGGGGCAAGTGCAACTAACCACCGCATCTGAAGTTGTGGTAGTAAAATGCCTATTACAGCAAATTTTTCCGCCGTCAAATTATCTTAACGCTATGTCATTTCGGCGCGGGAAAACGGACGCAGAGCGCGAAAAATGGATAGGACTTTACAAAGATATGCTTTTAGAAAAGGAATCAGACGGCATTACGCTACGCCACTGGGTGGAAAAACAAAGCTATATCGCTGGAAGCACGATGATGAATTACGCGGCTTATTTGGGCATTGATTCGTGTGCGATTGAGGGATTTGAGTATAAAAAGCTAAATGCGGTGCTGGGAATCGATAGATTCAAAGAATGCGTGAGTATGATTCTAACCTTTGGCTACCGCGTAAAAGAGCAACAAAAGCGTTATCGCTTAAATTTAGATGAAATCGTAGAATACAAGTAGAGGTGGGCATCGTGAGCGGTTTAAATGTAATCAAACGAAATGGCAGAATCGAGCCACTAGACATAACCAAAATCCAAAAATACACTAGCTCCGCTGTGGAGGGGCTAAGTGGCGTTAGTCAAAGCGAATTAGAAGTCGATGCGAAAATCCACTTTCGCGATAGAATAACCACCGAGGAAATCCAAATCACGCTAATCAAAACGGCGGTGGATAAAATCGACTTGGATACGCCAAATTGGAGCTTTGTGGCAGCTAGGTTGTTTTTATATGATTTGTATCACAAAGTTAGCGCATTTACAGGCTATAAGCATTTGAGAGATTACCTTAAAAAAGGGCAAGATGAAGGCAAGATTTTAAAAGGATTCACAGAGCGATTTGACTTGGATTTTTTAAATAGCAAAATTGTGCCTGAGCGGGATTTGCAGTTTAATTATTTAGGCATAAAAACGCTTTATGACAGGTATTTGATAAAGGATAGGGAAAATAAGCCCATTGAATTGCCACAGCATATGTTTATGGCGATTGCGATGTTTTTGGCGCATAGAGAAAAAGAGCCAAACGAATGGGCGGTGAAGTTTTATGATGTGATTTCAAAGTTTGAGGTAATGTGCGCCACGCCGACTTTGGCAAATGCGCGAAGCACTCGCCACCAGCTAAGCTCGTGCTATGTCGGCAGTATGCCTGATAATATCGAGGGAATTTTTGATTCCTACAAAGAAATGGCGTTGCTTAGCAAATATGGCGGTGGAATCGGCTGGGATTTTAGCAAGATTCGTGCTTTGGGAAGTTTCATCGATGCGCATAAAAATGCCGCTGGTGGCGTTGTGCCATTCCTAAAAATCACAAATGATGTCGCTGTTGCAGTGGACCAGCTAGGCACGAGAAAGGGCGCGATTGCGACTTATTTGGAAGTGTGGCATATTGATGTGATTGATTTTATCGATTTGCGGAAAAATAGTGGCGAGGAGAGACGCAGGACGCACGATTTATTCCCTGCGCTGTGGATTTGCGATTTGTTTATGAAGCGCGTGGAGGCAAATGGGCTTTGGACGCTTTTTGACCCTTATGAATGTGGCGAACTAAGCGAATGCTACGGCGAGGAATTTGAGCGCAAATATTTAGAGCTAGAAGCAAAAGAGGGCATTATCAAAGAAGTCATCAACGCAAAAGAATTGTGGAAAAAGATTTTGACAAATTACTTTGAGGCGGGAATGCCGTTTTTGTGCTTTAAAGACAATGCGAATCGTGTGAATCCAAATATCCACGCGGGAATCATTCGTAGCTCCAATCTCTGCACGGAGATTTTTCAAAATACCAATCCCACTCATTACAAAGCGCGTGTGGAGTTTGAGGACGGAAGCACCGCGCTGTATGAGGAAAGCGATGAGGTGGTGCTAGATTCGGGCGTTACAAAAAAGGCAAATAAAATCACTTCGCTTGATAGCGTGAATGGCAAGGCTGTGTTTATGACTGAGCGCATTGGATTCGGCGGTGATACGGCGGTTTGTAACCTTGCAAGTATCAATCTTAGCAAGATTCACACCAAAGATAATATCGAGCGTGTAGTGCCAATCGCTGTGCGAATGTTGGATAATGTCATCGATTTAAATTTCTACCCCACGCGAAAAGTGCGCGTAACGAATCTAAAAAATCGCGCCATTGGGCTTGGCGTAATGGGCGAGGCGGAAATGCTTGCAACAAGCCAAATCGAGTGGGGAGGCGCGGAGCATTTCGCCAAAATCGATAAGATTATGGAACTAATTAGCTTTAATGCCATTAGCGCAAGTGCGGATTTGGCGGTGGAAAAGGGCAAATATGCGGAGTTTGAGGGGAGCAACTGGAGCAAGGGCATTTTCCCCATTGACTTGGCAAATGTAGAGGCGATGAAGCTAACTGAGAGAACGCTTTTAGATATGTGTGATTGGGAGGATTTGAGGGCAAAAGTGAAGTCGCAAGGCATAAGAAACGGCTATCTTATGGCGATTGCGCCCACTAGCTCGATAAGCATTTTGGTAGGCACTACGCAGACAATCGAGCCAATTTATCGCAAAAAGTGGTTTGAGGAAAATCTAAGCGGAATGATTCCCAATGTCGTGCCGAATCTTACGCTAGATTCGTTTAACTACTACAAAAACGCCTATGAAATCACGCAGACGGACATTATCAAAGCTGCTGCAATTCGCCAAAAGTGGATAGACCAAGGGCAGAGCGTGAATATCTTTATGGATTTGTCAAAGGCGAGTGGAAAATATCTCAATGAAATTTATACTTTGGCGTGGAGGCTGGGGCTAAAAAGCACATATTATTTGCGCTCACAAAGCCCAGATGCAGAAAAACAGACCAATGTGATGGATAGAAGCGTGGAGTGCTTTAATTGTCAGTAGATTCTGCGCTACAATTTGTGTCTTGGGTAATCATTTGTGTTATTTCGGTGACAAAATTTCGTTCAATGGACGCCCAAGTCCTATTTCGCTCATTTTGCGCCAAAATAACGCAAAGCACTACCGCCATTACTTCGATTGCGATTCGCATTGCGAATCGACTACGAATCAAGCGTAAAATTACAATATTCCGTCATTGCGAGATTCGGCAACGCCGAATCGTGGCAATCCCCCCCCCTCTCGTCATACTGAGCGCAGCGAAGTATCCAAACAAAATAAATCCGTGCGTAGCACAACCAATTAAAAGTTTTTGCTACTTTTTGCTTTCGCAAAAAGTAGAATCCCCTCTACCTCGTCATTGCGAGGGCGAATCGCAGATTCGCGCAAAGCAATCTACAAAAATTCTATCTTTAAGAAAATTTTTAGTGAAAATCATTAGAATCTCAAAATTATTTTCTAAAAGGGCAACATTTTGATAAACAATGGCGAATCTACAATCCACATAAATAAAACAAATCTAAACAGATTCGATATTACAGATTCCCACGCTCCACGCCTTTTGTTAAATTATATATATATATATATATATATTGTCAGACTCTCGCAATACGCGTTAAATAGCGCGTTTTTATCTAAAAATCCGCATAGATTCGGT
>JBNMHH010000039.1:0-10729 GCA_050872665.1 Helicobacteraceae bacterium | reverse complement strand
TAATTAAGGCAAAAATCCCTATTTTTGGCATTTGCTTAGGACACCAGCTCTTAAGCCTAGCGCACGGCTATGAGACTTACAAGCTAGAGTTTGGGCATCACGGCGCAAATCACCCCGTGAAAAATATGCTGACAAATGAAGTCGAAATCACCTCGCAAAATCATATTTACTCTGTGCCTGATTCGCTTTGTGAAGTGGCGCAAATCACGCATAAAAATCTCTTTGATAACACGATTGAGGGCGTGAGATATAACGATTCGCCTGTTATTTCATTGCAACACCACCCAGAAGCAAGTCCGGGACCCAAAGAGAGCGCGAAAATCTTTAAAGAATTTTTTAAAATGGTAAGGGAATGTGAATGAAAAAATATAACAACGCCGTCATTCTGAGTGAGCGAAGCGAACGAAGAATCCACGAATCAAAAGGTAATTTTTTTGGATTCTTCGCTACGCGCTTTCGCGCTACGCTCAGAATGACGAAAATTTTTATGGGCGCAGTTTTTATCGCAAGTATTTTTATTGCTGGGTGCAGTGATGACGCCGATGAGTTTAATAAAAGCGCGTCATATTGGTATGAGCAAATTATCATCGCTGTGGCGGACGGCAATTTAGAAAAGGCGGATAATTTTTTTAACTCTTTGCAAAATGAGCATTCCGCTTCGCCACTGATTAAAGACGCTCTCATTCTTTTGGCAAAAGAGCATAGCGAGAATAACGAGCATTTACTTGCTGGATTTTTCGCTAATGAATACAAAACGCGCTTTAGCGAGGCGAAAAATGCCGATTATGTGGGCTTTTTAAATATCCAAAGCAATTTTTACGCATTTCCAAACTACACCAAAGACCAAGGATTCGTCAATGAAAATGTCAATGAAATCGCCTCATTTGTTACGCTAAATCAAAATAGCAAGTTTTTGCCCTACATTCGGCATATTTTGACAACTTTTAAACTTGCGCAATTAGAGATTAACCAAGAAATCGCACGAGTTTATCGCGTCAAAGGCAAAGAAATCGCACAAAAGCAATACGAGCAAAAAATCGCGGATTTAGAGGGCATCGAATTTGAGCCTTCACATATTCCGTGGTATGTGAAAATATTTAGCTGGTAGGGCGAATCCGCCACGCCAAACCCAAAAATAAAGGATATAAATTTTGAAAAATATGAAATTTCCAACCATTTTGCCTATTTTAGTCGAAGATTCGGGCTTTGTCTTTCCATATACGATTAGCCCGATTTTTATCAGCGATGAGGCGAATCTATCCGCGCTAAATGCCGCTATGGACGATAACGCCGTGATTTTCATCACCACCACAAAAGATAGCAGTGATTTTGAAAATCCCACGCAAAATGAATTCTACGATGTCGGCGTTGTGGGCAATATTATGCGAAAGCAAACCATTCCAAACGGCAAGACAAAGATTTTATTTCAGGGCATTTCCCGCGCACGAATCCTAAAATACGATAGTGGCAAACCGCTTTTAGGAATGATTGACTTAATAATCCCCGATAATCCCGATGCCACCAAGCTAAATGCGACTATGGCGTTTTTAAATGAAAAAATCGATTTGATTGCAAAATTACTGCCATATTTTCCGCACGATTTGCTAAAGACGATTGAAGGATTCGAGCCAAATCGCGTTGTGGATACGATTTTAAGCACGATTCGCTTCTCTAAAAGTAAGATTTACAATGTCTATGCGAGTAATAACACCATTGAGCGAATCATTTTGCTAATTAGCTACATTGATGAGGAGATTGAGAGCCTAAAACTGCAAAAAGAGATTAAGACAAAGGTAAATAACAAAGTCGAAAAAATCAACCGCGAATTTTATCTGCGAGAGCAATTAAAGCAGATTCAAAAGGAATTAGGCGTTGATAATCAAAAAAATGAGGAAATCGAAGCCTATCAAAAAAAGCTCGAATCTATCAAACCACACATAAGCGAGGACGGCTACAAAGAGATTAAAAAGCAAATCGAGCGACTATCCAAAATGCACAGCGATAGCTCAGAGGCAAATATCGTGCAAAATTATGTCGAATGGATGTTAGAAATCCCCTTTGGCAAACTCTCAAACAAAAAGCTATCTATCGCAAATGTCGAAAAACAGCTCAATATCGACCATTTTTCGCTAGAAAAGCCCAAAGAGCGAATCGTAGAATTTTTCGCCGTAAAAGAGTTGCTTTTATTGCGTGGCAAAAAGGACACAAACTCCAAAGGCACGATTTTATGCTTTTATGGACCCCCCGGGGTAGGGAAAACTAGCCTTGCAAACTCGATTGCCAAAGCCTTAAAACGCCCACTCGTGCGAATCGCACTAGGCGGATTAGAAGATGTCAATGAATTGCGCGGACACAGGCGGACATATTTAGGCGCAATGCCGGGGCGAATCGTGCAGGGATTGATTGACGCCAAAGAGATGAATCCCGTAATCGTCCTAGATGAAATCGACAAAGTCGGGCGAAGCTATCGTGGCGACCCCACAAGTGTGCTTTTAGAGATTTTAGACCCCGAGCAAAATGTGGCGTTTAGGGATTATTACGCGAATTTTAATATTGACTTAAGCCAAGTGATTTTCATCGCTACGGCAAATGACATTACGCAAATTCCCGCGCCCTTGCGCGATAGAATGGAATTTATCCAGCTAAATAGCTACACTCCGCAAGAAAAGCTAGAAATCGCCAAAAAATACCTAATCCCACAAGAGCTAAAAAAGCACGGCATTTGGGGCGCGGAATTTAGCATAAATACAAACGCGCTAAAAGAAGTCATCGAAAAGCATACACGCGAGGCAGGTGTGCGAAAACTGCGTGAGCAAATCGCCCAGATTATGCGAAAAAGCGCGAAAATCATTTTGGAGAATAAAAAAGAAAAAATCTCCGTAACCACGCAGAATCTTAAAAATTTCCTACACAAAAGCATTTTTGAGATTGAGGAATCCAGTGGCATTGACAAAATCGGCGTGGTAAATGGACTAGCTTGGACTAGCGTGGGTGGCGATGTGCTAAAAATCGAGGCGATAAAGATAGTCGGCAAGGGGGCTTTGGAGCTCACAGGCAATTTGGGCGATGTGATGAAAGAATCCGCCAAAATCGCGCTATCCACGGACAAAAACTACATTGATAAAAAATTCAAAACCAAAGAGCAAATATACAATCGCTATGACATTCATATCCATGTGCCAGAGGGCGCAACGCCAAAGGACGGACCAAGTGCGGGAATCGCAATGGCGTGTGCGATTATGAGCGTGTTTTTGGATAAAAAAGTCGATAGCAAAATGGCAATGACAGGCGAACTAACGCTAAGCGGGGAAGTTTTGCCAATCGGTGGGCTAAAAGAAAAGCTCATCGCCGCATTTAAGGCAAAAATGGAGCGCGTCCTAATCCCAGAAAAAAACTTTAAACGCGACTTAGATGAAATCCCCGATGAAGTGAAGAGCAATCTTAAAATTATCCCAGTGAGCCGTATCGAAGAGGTATTTAGCAAGGCACTCAAATAATGCCAAAACTCTGTCTTATCTCGCTTGGTTGCACCAAAAATCTAGTCGATAGCGAGGTAATGCTAGGCGCATTATCGCATTATGAGCGCACAAATGAGCCACAAAATGCGGACATTATCATCATAAATACTTGTGGATTCATCGCTAGTGCGAAAAAAGAGAGCATTGATAAGATTTTGGAAGTCGCACTTGTCAAAAAAAATGACGCCATTTTGATTGTGAGTGGTTGCCTAAGTGAGCGGTATGCGGAGGAATTGCGCGATGAGATTAGCGAAATTGACATAATCACGGGCGTAGGCGACTATGATAAGATTGAATCAATGATTAAGCGCGTAAGAGATTCGCGCAAAACTCGCCAAAAATCGCCCAAATCCGCGAATCCACCGCAAATCCAAACACCACAAATCCTAAAAAACAATCAAACTTTTTTGATTGACAACGAACAGCGTATCATCACAGGAAGCGCGATTCACGCCTATATCAAAATCAGCGAGGGTTGCAATCAGCAATGTAGCTTTTGCGCCATTCCGCATTTTAAGGGAAAATTGCATTCGCGCGGACTTGATAGCATTGTGCGCGAGGTGGATTCGCTTGTGGCGCAAGGATACAGCGATTTTAGCTTTATAGCGCAGGATTCAAGCTCGTATATGCGCGATTTAGGCAAAAAGGACGGCTTAGTGGAGCTAATCAAGCGCATTGAATCAAGCGGTGCGAAGTCGGCTAGGATTTTATATCTCTACCCCACCACCACAAGCGAATCGCTCATTAGCGCAATCGCCGATTCGCGCGTGTTTCAAAACTACTTTGATATGCCCCTGCAACATATTAGCGACAAAATGCTAAAGGTAATGAGGCGTGGCGCAGATAAGGCGCGACATATCGCGCTTTTAAGGCAAATGCGAGATTGCAAGGATAGCTTTGTGCGCACGACATTTTTGGTGGGACACCCGCAGGAAAGCGAGGGCGATTTTGCCGAGCTGTGCGAGTTTGTGAGCGATTTTAGCTTTGATAGGGCAAATATTTTTGGCTTTTCGCGCGAGGAAGGCACGGCGGCTTTTAGTATGAGTGGCGAAGTGAGCGCGAAAACCACGCGTGAGCGGATAAAGAGGCTAAATACCATTTTGGCAAGAGGGCAAAAAGATAGCCTAAAAAGCCTCGTGGGGCGGGAAATCGTAGCGATTATCGAGGGACGCAGTGCGCAAAGCGATTTGCTTTTTAGTGCGAGAGATTTGCGCTGGGATAGGGAGATTGACGGGGAGATTCTAATAAATGACAGCAACATTCCGCTAAATTATGGCTATTACAAGGTGCAAATCACGGACTTTAAAGGCGGAATCTTGCTAGGCAAAGCGGTAGAGAAATTTAGCGATTTTTAAGGAAAAAATAAAGAAAATTTTCTATAATGTCGCCTTTAAAAAATTTTTAATCTAAAGGAAACTTGCTTTGCCACGAATCTTTACGCTTTTCGCTTTTATATCATTGACTACCGCGAATCTCCACGCTTACTTAGACCCCGGGACTGGTTCGCTTCTTTTGAGTTCCATTGTGGCGATTTTTGCGTCATTTATTTATTTTTTCAAAAATCTATTTTATAAAGTTGTTAGCCTTTCGCCTAAATCACTAAAATCATCTCTCACCCAAATTGGGGGGGGGGAATCGCCCTACTCTAAAGCATTCTAATCAAAATCTTTGCTCTTTTGATGATAAAGATTCCACGCAAGATTCAAAGCGTTCTCACGATTCGCACACCACAAATTTAGATTTAACCACGCCATTTGATTCGATTGTCTTTTATTGTGAGGGGCGACAATATTACAATACATTTAAGCCCATTTTAGACGCGCTTGATTCTCTAAAACACCCATATACTTATCTTACAAGTGATGAGGACGACCCAGCACTAAAGCGTGAGGGCAATAATTTTAGCATTAAAGAATGTATCGGCGTTGGCAACTCCGCCTACACACGCCTAAATTTCCTAAAAGCTGATATTTGCGTTCTCACCACGCCTAGCCTCCAAGTGCTTCAAATTAAGCGTAGTCGTACCGTGAAGCATTATTGCCATATCGTGCATTCGCTCACGCCTATGACTTATCGCGCTTTTGGGGTGGATTATTTTGATTCGGTGCTTGTGGCAAATGAGATTCAAGGTGATTTTGTGCGCCAAATCGAAAAGGCACACGAAGTTAAACGCAAATATATCGCAATCACGGGGCTTACTTATTTAGATGAGTTAGCGAAATTGCGCGAATCTATAAAAGATAACAATAATAAAACGACAAGTGCGGAAGTATCTTTAGGCGATTTTGCGGGTTGTGAAGCCACGAGCAAGGAAAATAAGACTGATAGTCTATTAACGAAGCGAGTGGCAAACTCCCGCAAAAGCGTCAAAGAGACAACACACAAAACCATTTTAGTTTCGCCAAGCTGGGGCAAAGAAACTTTACTTTCTAAGTATGGTTTGCATCTTTTAGAGCCACTAGCTAAATCGCCCTATCACATTATCATTCGTCCTCACCCACAAAGCCTTGTAGGCGAGGTGGAGTCAAATAATATCAAACATCTCCAAAACGCACTTAAAGATTATAACAATGTCGAGTGGGATATAGGCACACCCAATGTTATTGCCTTTAAAGAAGCGGATTTAATGATTAGTGATTTTTCTAGCGTGATATTTGACTTTGTGTGTTTGGAGGGTAAGCCTGTGCTAACGCTTGATTTTAGCTTTGATAGCGCGGGATATGATTTGGCGGATATTTATAACAAAGATAATATAAATGAATTTTGGACTTTTAAGGCATTAAATCAAATCGGAGGCAAAATAAGCCAAAGCGATTTTCCACAAATCAAATCTATCATTGAATCCGCACTTAATTCAAGCGCAAATAAAGACGCACTAAATAATATCAAATCAACGCTTTGGCGATTCCCACGCGAATCTGGGCTTAAAACCGCATTAGAATTGCTAAAAATCCGCCAATTTTTAATCGAATCGCAATTAAATAGCACCCTTTTATCCCAAAGAGATAACCTAAAATGCGCCATTGCCACGCTCACACAACAAACCACAAAGGACAAATATGCAATTTAGCCTAATAGAAATCTTATATTATGCCTTTATTTTCCCGCTCCAAAGTGTGCTAGGATTCGCACTCGAATCGCTATTTTCCGCAATTAAATCTTATGGCTTAAGCATTATTTTCTTAAGTCTCATCATAAATCTAATCTTATTAAAATTAAGCAAAATCGCCGAAGCAAAAGCACATAAGACAAATGCCATAAAGGCGCGTTGCGATAGCAAAATCGCTGAATTTAAGCGCGTATTTAAAGGCGCGGAATTGCAAAGCTATATTCGCACTCTTTATAAGCAACGACATTATCACCCTATTTTTGCTTTAAGTGCGCTAGGCGGACTAGCCTTGCAAGTGCCATTTTTTATTGCGATTTTATTTTTATTGCAAGATTTAGAAGCAATTAAGGGCGAATCATTCCTTTGGATTAGCGATTTAAGTGCGCCTGATTTGATTTTGAGTGTGCATATTTTGCCTATTTTGATGACGATTATTTCGCTTCTAAATGTGTGGATTGTGGCAAAAGATAGGGGCGCAAGGATTCAAGGAATTATCATTGCGATTATATTTTTGGTGCTACTTTATAGAATGCCAAGTGCGTTAGTGTTATATTGGACGACAAATATGGTGTTTTCGTTAATCCGCGCTTTGGTAAATTCGTCTTTGGGCGCATCTTTCGCACTTGGAGAAAAATTTGGGAGGCTCACAGACTCCAAGTCTAGCTTCGCTCCCAAATTTTTCTCCAAATACAAAACCTCCACCGCAAATACTAGAATTGCGGATTTAAAAAAATCGTCATTGCGAGATTCTGCGCAATGCGTAGAATCGTGGCAATCTACAAACAAATCTAAAAATTCCACCTCCCTTGCGGAGAAGGCTAGGGGGTGGGTAGATTCCTTTTTCGTTTTCCGCAAACCTTTAAAAATCGTTGTAATCACACTTACGGCGATTTTAGCGATAGGATTATGCGCAACATTTTCGCTAATGATTTATGCTAAAGATAATGTTCAAACCGCGCCACTTACTTTTGATACAGACAACAAAGCACGGATTCACTTTGGAAAATGGGACTTTTTGCTTCGCTCAAAAACTATCTCAAAAATTGATATTATCCAATGGGACAAACCAATGGAACTAGTAAATATGAGCGATATACATCACCGTGGCGGACGTTATGTGAACTTTTCTACTAAAGGAATACTGCCAGATTTAAAAAAAGGTATAAATCTAGGGCAAATATCCTATATAATGAATTTCACGCCACTAATGCAAAATCTCTTTAAATATTACTTTGCACTTCTAGGTGCAGTGCTTGGAATCTATCTCTTAATTTGCATTATTTTGCGATTCCAGCCATACCACGAATCCTATGCGCAAACCTACCGTAAAATCACAAATTACGCTATCCTTTGCATTGCGTTTCTTATTTGCGTTTTTACGCCATATCAGCTTTATAGCACGGATATTACACAATTTGATTCAAGCCAAACTTTTGCAACACTATCCGCGCTATTTGGAGCATTTGTGTTAGTTAGCTTTGTGGTGATTTATGCCATTAGCTTTATTCCAAAGCGATTTAGCAATTTTACGGCGTTTATTTTAAGTGTAATTTTATTTAGCGGAATCATATATAGCTTTATTTTGGTGGGCGATTACGGCGCATTAGACAGATTTACTTTTCAAAAAGGGTTATTGTCTTTTGATGACCCGCAAATGCGACTAAGACAAATTGTAGAATTTAGTGCTGTGATAATTATAGGCGTAGTGTTTGCAACATTTTTGCTTAAAAACTTGTTGCATCCAATGCAAATAGTTTTATTAACTTTGTTTGTTATCAGCGGTGTGAATACAACAAACATTAATATCCAACACCAAGAAAAGATAGCACAAAAAGCACAGAGCAACAACAAAACCGAATATCCTTATGAAAATGAGCTATTCTCCTACTCCAAAACAGAGAAAAATATTGTAGTGTTTATGCTAGATATGTACACAGGCTCACATATGCCCTACATATTAAAACAATTTCCTGAATTTAAGCAAAACTTAGATGGATTTACTCTTTACAATAATGCTGTTTCTAGTGCTAATGCTACACCTTATTCTCTACCCTCCATAATTGCAGGCAAATACTATACAATCTACGGTATGAATGAACGCAAGGATAATCGTGTGCAATCAGAAGCAGATTCTTACAAAAAAATAGGATTAGCTTTTTCTAATGAAGGGTATGTGGTTAGTTATTTGCTCAATTTACACGAAGGTAGCAATAAGTTACTTGATAGTGAATCTAAATTTTTTTGGTCGGACAATAATGAAATTTTTAAATCATACTTTCTAGAACAGCACCCACAATTAGCTATCCTAGCCATAGAAAATAACCATTATGATACTGTAATGCTATTAAATTTTGGACTCTTTAAATTTTTACCTGAACTATTTAGAAAACATATTTATAGAAATGGCAAATGGTTAAAACAGCAAAAAGATATAGATAAAAATGCTGTAGTCAATCAAGTTTCAACATTTTATGCAGCCACACATATAGGCAATACAAATGCCACCAAACCTACTTTTAAGTTTATTCATAGTCTTATAACACACGCACCATTTGGAATATATGCAAATAACGGACATTGTGATTATTTTAATAACAAAACAATTTGGGAAAACAAAAATCCTCACAGCCAATCTATGGAGATGGGAGAATATTCATATCAGCATTTTGATACTGAAGTATGTGCCTTATTATTTCTTGTTCGTTACATACAATGGCTTAAACAAGAGGGTATTTATGATAATACACAAATTTTTGTAGTAAGCGACCACGCTGGAGATGATAGTTTGAATATTCCTAGTCTTTCACCACGCACAATAGGACCTGATATATTGTTCTTGTTTAAAGATTTTGGTGCAAAAGGCACATTAAAAATCGATAATCGCCTTATGGCAAATTATGATATTTCTAGTATTTTTTGCGAGAATTTATCCAATGGTTGTCCGAATGTGCCACCAAATATCTTAAAAAATTACCCGACGAATCGCGAGATTATCCACGCTCGCCCAAATGATGATTTTCATCGTCATAAATCAAATCTTTGGCTAATTGATAGAGCCTACAAAGTCAAAGACAATATTTATGACCCAAAAAATTGGACAGATATAACCGATACAAGTGATATTGCAAATGTTAAGAAATAAGATAAGCAAAATAAGCTATAATTCAAACAAAAATCACATTACGACTTAAGGACGCAAAATGGACAAAAGCTATTGGACTAAATTTTATGCTAAGCACAAAATCGGGGACAAGCCCTCGCTGTTTGCGCAGTTTGTATGGGACAACTACCTGCGACAAATGAATGCAAATACTAAAGCGCACACAAATGCCAAGACACACGCAAACACTCTAAACACAAACAACGCTCAAAACGCGCAATCCGCACCACGCAAAGACACGATTTCATTGCTTGAGCTAGGCTGTGGCAATGGGCGAGACGCGCTATTTTTTGCCAAAAACAAAATCCAAACCACCGCCATAGACCAAGTGAGCGAAGAGATTAGCTACCTTGCTTCACATTGCGCCACCACGACAAATGGCGTAGCAAATCCGCACTTTATCGCGGGGGGATTTTACCAACCTTAGTGCGATTTTTGGCAAGATAGATAGCAAGACAGATAACACATTTAGTAGCACAAATTTATCGCTAAAATCCCCACGCTTTGATTGCATTTACTCACGCTTTACGCTCCATTCTATCACGCACGCACAACAAGAAAACCTCCTCTCCCAAATCCCACACTTCCTCGCTCCAAGCGGGATTGTCGCTATCGAAGCAAGAGGTAAGAAAAACTCCCTATACAGACAGGGCGAGCCTGTGGAGGGCGAGGCAAATGCCTTTATCCACGATAGCCATTATCGCAGGTTTGTAGATTTTGAAAGCCTTTGCGAAGTCCTAGAATCCCAGCTAGACCTCACAATCCACTTTGCCAAAGAGGACAGAGGCTTTGCACCGTTTAATGGCGAAGATGACTACTTTTTCCGCGTAGTTGGCATCGCACGCAACGAGAGAGAGAGAGAGAGAGAGAGAGTAAAAGAGCGCGACCAAGCCTTATACGCCTTTGTCATTCTCATCAAGCTAGATTCTAGCGAGCTAGGAG
>JBNMHH010000038.1:0-10731 GCA_050872665.1 Helicobacteraceae bacterium | reverse complement strand
CCGTCATTGCGAGGCGATTCATAGAATCGCCGAAGCAATCCAAATAAAAATAAAATAAATTGCCACGAAATTCGCTACGCTCATTTTCTCGCAATGACAGCGTTGGGCGCAAAGATTTGTCATACTGAGCGTAGCATTTATGTGTAGCGAAGTATCCAAAGCAAAAGACTTAAATTTATATGAATCGGCCACTACTTATCGTCATTGCGAGTCCTTGCGTAGCAATGGCGAAGCAATCCAAATAACGACTTAAATGATTCGTAGAAATAAGGTTTTTATAACTTGGTGTGCAAGTTGGGCTAAATAAGAAGTGTGTCCCCCCCCCCAAAAAAAAACGGGCGCAAGTGCGAGAATAGAATGAATCATATCACTTTGTAGATTTATGGATTCGAGTGAGATTTCATTTTGTGCTAATTTCAAATTTTGCCCTTTTATTTAATAAAGTAATTTTTAGTTTCTAATAATTTTCACTAAAAATTTTCTTAAAGATTTGTTGGCATTTTTGAATATTGCTTATTGGATTGCTTCTGGCTGTCGCCCTCGCAATGACTGGTGAGACATATATTGTTTTAGTATTTGCAACGCTTCTCAATGACGAGGTAGGGTGGATTGCTTTTGCGATTCGCCAAAATCGCAACAATGCACCCTTATTTCAATTCTGCCCAATTTTTGGCTATGGCGATTCCGCACTCCAAAGGCACTTTTAGCGTGTAGATTCCATTCATAATCGCTTTGATTTTATCTGCCACACTTTGCGCCAAATCATCTCTCACTTCAAAAATCAGCTCATCGTGGATTTGCAGTAGCAACGCAACCTCGCCATTTTTAAACGAATCGCTAAAAAATCTATCGCATTCAATCATCGCTAGTTTGATTAAATCCGCCGCACTGCCTTGAAAAATTGCATTTATGCCCTCACGCAAAAACGCCGCCCTTTCATACTCCGCCACGCGATTAAAATTAAATTTGCGCCTATGCCCTAGCAAACTCTCCGCATATCCGCGCTCCAAAATCTCGCTCTCTTTTTGCGCCAAAAAGTCCTTTATCGTGGGAAAATTCATAAAATAGCTATCGATATATGACTTCGCCTCGCTTTGCGCGATTTTAAGGCTTTGGGCGAGTTTTCGCGCACCCATACCATAAATCAGCCCAAAGTTAATGCTTTTTGCGATATTGCGCTTAGCGTTTGCCCCATCGCCAAAGAGTTTGATTGCGGTTTCTAAGTGAATATCCTTGCCATTTTGAAATGCGCCAACAAGCGATGAATCGCCCGAAAAATGCGCCAAAAGTCGCAATTCAATCTGCGAATAATCCGCCGAAATAAAGCTAAAGCCATTTTTTGCAACAAATCCTTTGCGAATCTTGCGCCCTATGTCGCTACGCACGGGGATATTTTGGAGATTTGGATTTTTGGAGGCAAGTCGCCCCGTGCTTGTGCCTGTTTGAATAAATGAAGTGTAAATCTTGCGATTTTTATTTAGGCTAAGAAATGGCACAACATAAGTGCCTAGCAACTTGCTAAGCTCCCTATACTCGATGATTGGCGCAATAACGGCGTGTGAATCGCGCAGGGATTCAAGCGTCTTTTCATCAGTGCTAAACGCGCTATTTTTCAACGCCCTGCCCTTTTTTAGCCCAAGTCGCTCATACAAAATATCGCTTAATTGTTTTGGCGAGTTAAGATTAAATTCCGCGCCACAAAGGGTAAAAATATCCTTGCTTAGATGCTCGATTTTTTCATTTAGCTCACCTTGCAAAATGCCAAAAAACTCCGTGTCAATGCTAATTCCTACGCTCTCCATTTTTGCCAAAATCTTAATAATGGGAAATTCCACGCGCTTTGCGATTTCAAAGATTTGTGGCGATAAATTCGCGCTAAAATATTCAAACAGCGCAAGGCTACAAAGTGCGTCCTCTGCGGCGTAATGCGTGGCTTTTTCGATTGGCACACTATCAAAAGTCGCCTTTTTTGGCACGACTTCATCAAACTTGATAGTCGTGTAATTTAGGCGCATTTTCGCGCTAATATCAAGCCCACAAGGCTCATCGCTTGAATCTAGCCACGCCAAAATCATCGTATCCACAATGCGCGGAATGTCAAGCCCAAAATTATGCCAGACAATTTTAATATCAAATTTTGCGTTGTGCGCGATGATTTCACGCGTGAAAAGTTTTTGCAACGCGATTTTAGCGTCATTGTGCGAGATTTGACTAGGTGCACCCAAATAGCTGTGGCGCAAAGGCACATAAAATCCGCGCTTTAGCTCAAATGCAAAAGAAAATCCCACGATATTTGCAACATTTGAATCAAGCGAATCCGTCTCTGTATCAAATGCCACAGGCGAATCGGCGGGAATTGAATCGATAATCTTAAAAAGTTCGGCTGAATCTAAAATGCTTATTTTTTGTGATGATTTTAGGCGCGATTCAATGGAGTCGCTTGAATCTGCCAAATTGCTAGATTCGCGCGAATCTTGCGCCGAATCTATCGTTGAATCTTGCGTTAGATTCGTGGGATTCGCCGAATCTAGTGCGGAATTTTTTGGATTCGCAAAATCTTGCGTCATTTTTTTTGCGCCTTTGCGGAGTTTTGAGAGAATATTGATATTATATTTTTCTAACTCAGATTCGATTAAAAATAGCGGATTTTGCGTGGGTTTGAGACACGAATCAAAGGCAAAATTTTGCAACAAATCATCACGCAAACGCACGAGTTTTTGGCTAAGATACGCGCTGTCCTTTCCTGCGATGATTTTATCTGCCATTTTGGGCGCGATTTGGGCTAGATTCGCATAGAGATTATCAAGGCTATCAAATTCCGCGATGAGATTTTGCGCCCCTTTTGCGCCAATCCCGCTCACTCCAGCGATATTATCGCTACTATCGCCCACCAAACTTTGATAATCCACAAATTGACGCGGATAAACGCCAAACTTCTCAAAACACTCCGCCTCGCGAATCTCGCGCTTTTTGGTGGGGTCAAAAATGTGCGTGTTGCTGTCAATTAGCTGATACAAATCTTTATCCACGCTCACAATGCGGACGCTCAAATGCGAATCCTTTGCCAAACGGCTAAGCGTGGCAATCGCGTCATCTGCCTCAAAGCCATCAATGGCGATATGGGCTAGATTCATTTTTGCTATCCAGCGAATTGCGACTTCGATTTGTGCGATTAAATCCTTGTCCGCTTCCTTGCGATTCGCCTTGTATTCGGGGTAAAAACTTTTGCGCCATTTTTCGCCCTGCCCTTCAAGCGCGAAAATCAAATGCGTGGATTTGTCCTCGTAAAGCTGATTGATGAGATTTACAAAGCCTAGCAAAACGCCCGTAGGAAAGCCGTCCTTGCTCGTTAGCTTGGGCAGTGCGTAGAAATTGCGAAAAAAGTAGCCAAAAGTATCGATTATGGATAGCGTTTGCATTTGTGGCTTTAAAAATCTAGCGAAATTCCCACAGGGCAGTGGTCGCTACCTAAAATATCGCTGTAAATTTCCGCGCTTTTTAGATTGGGCGACAATGCGGTGGATAGCAAAAAGTAATCAATCCGCCAACCGATATTTTTCGCCCTAGCATTTGCCATATACGACCACAAAGTGTAGGCGTCCGCTTTATCAGGGTAAAAATGGCGATATGAATCAATAAAGCCCGAATCCAAAAGCGCACTAAATTTTGTCCGCTCCTCAATGGTAAATCCAGCGTTTTTGGTATTTTGCTTGGGATTTTTTAAATCAATCTCTTTGTGAG
This sequence comes from Helicobacteraceae bacterium, assembly GCA_050872665.1. Taxonomy (GTDB): domain Bacteria; phylum Campylobacterota; class Campylobacteria; order Campylobacterales; family Helicobacteraceae; genus NHYM01. The sequence continues at coordinate 6,990 of JBNMHH010000038.1, read as the reverse complement.
CGACATTTAAATCGCCACAAACCACCACAGGCTTTTTAGATTCAAGGCTTTTAAGAAATGTGCGAAAATCATCTTCCCAAAGCATTCGATAATCTAGGCGCGTAAGTTCTCGCTGTGAATTTGGCACATAGACATTTACCAAAAAAAACTGCGGAAATTCTAGCGTAATCACGCGCCCTTCGTTATCGTGGGATTCAATGCCTATGCCATAAGATTGGCTAAGTGGCTTTTGGCAAAAATCTTTTTTTACCAAAATCAAAGTGCCAGAATAGCCCTTTTTCTCCGCACTATTCCAAAAGGCATTGTGAGAAGGAAAAGAAAAATCCGCTTGGGAGGGTTGCATTTTGGTTTCTTGGATACAAAAAATATCTGCGTTTGCGTGGCTAAAAAAATCCATAAAGCCCTTATTCATACAAGCGCGAAGCCCATTGACATTCCACGAAATTAAGGAAATCACAGCTTAAAATCTCGCGCTTGTTAAGGGAATCTCTTAAGATTGTCGTTTTTCGATAATCTCTTTTGCGATATTCGTAGGAACTTCGCCGTAGTGGTCAAACTCCATACTATAAGTCGCCCTGCCCTGTGTCGCACTACGCAAATCTGTCGAGTAGCCAAACATTTCAGCCAAAGGCACAAAGGCATTTACGATTTTTAAGCCCATTCTGTCGTCCATTGAGTTGATTTGCCCACGCCTACGATTCAAATCGCCGATGACATCGCCCATATATTCCTCAGGCACTTCGACTTCTACCTTTGCAATCGGCTCTAAAAGCACGGGCGTAGCCTTGCGACACGCATCTTTAAACGCCATAGAACCCGCGATTTTAAACGCCATTTCGCTTGAATCCACATCGTGGTAGCTACCATCATAAAGCGTAACTTTGCAATCCACCACAGGATAACCCGCCAAAATACCGCTTTGCATAGCCTCTTGAATCCCTTTATCAACGGCTGGAATGTATTCTTTAGGAATCACGCCACCGCTAATTTCATTGATAAATTCATAGCCACTTCCTGCCTCCTTTGGCTCGAGCTTAATATGGACATGTCCGTATTGTCCGCGTCCGCCCGTTTGCTTAGCGTATTTGCACTCTTGGGTAACGGTGGCGCGAATCGTTTCTCTAAATGCCACTTGCGGTGCGCCGACTTCCGCTTCGACTTTAAATTCTCTCTTCATTCTATCCACGATGATTTCAAGGTGCAATTCGCCCATACCAGAGATAATAGTCTGCCCTGTTTCCTCATCGGTTTTTACGCGGAAACTTGGGTCTTCCTCAGCTAATTTTGCGAGTGCCAAAGACATTTTCTCTTGGTCGGCTTTTGTTTTTGGCTCAACGGCGATAGAAATCACAGGCTCAGGGAATTCCATTTTCTCTAAAATCACGGGATTTTTCTCAGTGCAAAGTGTATCGCCTGTGAGTGTATCTTTTAGCCCCACAAACGCGCAAATCTCACCTGCATAGATTTCTTTAATGTCCTCTCTTTTATTAGAGTGCATTTTTAGCAGTCGCCCCACGCGCTCTTTGGTGTTTTTGGTGGAGTTATACACATAGCTACCGCTTTCAATCGAGCCACGATACACGCGCACGAAAGTAAGCTGTCCTACAAATGGGTCAGTCATAATCTTAAATGCCAATCCCGCAAACTCGCCTTCATCGCTGGATTTTACTTGAATCTCCGCGTCCGTTTTGGCGTCAATGCCTTTAATATCTGCCACTTCAGTGGGCGCAGGTAGATAGTCAATGACTGCGTCAAGCAAAGTTTGAACGCCTTTGTTTTTAAAGCTAGAACCGCATAGCATAGGGATAATCGCCATAGAATGGCAACCGATTTTTATGCCTTTTTTAATCTCATCTTTGCTTAATTCCTCGCCATTTAGGTATTTTTCCATTAGCACTTCATCTTGCTCGGCGGCAGATTCGATGAGTTTCTCGCGGTATTTCGCGCTGATTTCTTTCATATCATCGGGGATTTCCACTATGTCGTATTTCGCGCCCATAGTTTCATCATTCCAAATGTAGCCTTTCATCTCTACCAAATCAACGATTCCCTTAAAATTATCCTCCACGCCGATAGGCAATGCGATAGGCACGGGATTGGATTTTAGTCGCTCTTTGATTTGGGATTCGACACTATAAAAATTCGCGCCGATTCTATCCATTTTATTTACAAAGACAAGTCGCGGAACGCCGTATTTGTTTGCTTGTCGCCACACGGTTTCGCTTTGTGGTTGCACGCCACCCACCGAGCAAAATACCGCCACTGCGCCATCTAGCACACGCATAGAACGCTCTACCTCGATAGTGAAATCCACGTGTCCGGGCGTGTCGATTAGGTTAATTTGATAGTTTTTCCAAAAGCAAGTGGTAGCCGCAGAGGTGATTGTGATTCCTCGCTCTTTTTCCTGCTCCATCCAGTCCATTGTCGCTGCGCCGTCATGGACTTCGCCGATTTTGTGGCTAACGCCTGTGTAAAATAAGATTCGCTCACTTGTCGTGGTTTTCCCCGCATCGATATGCGCTGCAATACCGATATTTCGCAACATATTTAATGGAGTTTTTCTAGCCATTTTTGTCCCCCGAATTGTTAAAATTTAAAAGTTAAAAATTTACCAGCGATAATGCGCAAAGGCTTTGTTTGCCTCCGCCATTTTATGCACTTCTTCTTTTTTCTTAAACGCACTGCCCTTTTCGTTTGCCGCGTCAATTAGCTCATTTGCAAGTCTATCAATCATCGTGCGTTCATTGCGTTTGCGTGTAGATTCCAAAATCCAACGAATCGAAAGTGATTGCTGTCGCTCTACGCGCACTTCAACAGGCACTTGATAAGTCGCCCCGCCTACACGGCGCGAACGCACTTCCACCAAAGGCTTGACATTTTCTAATGCTTTTTGAAAAACCTCAATGCCTTTTTCGTTTGTCTTTTCCTCGATTTTGTTTAGCGCGGCATACATTATTTTCTCAACTACGCTTTTTTTGCCATCTAACATCATTTTGTTGATGAATTTCGTTACGACTTTGTCATTGTAGATAGGGTCGCCTAAAACTTCCCTTTTTGTGGCTCTTCGTCTTCTCATTTTTTAAATCCTTATGTTATTTTTTAGCTTCTGCTTTGGCTTTTTTCGCACCATATTTAGAGCGCGATACGCTTCGTTTCGCCACACCAGCGGTATCTAGCGCACCGCGGATAATGTGATATTTAACGCCGGGTAAGTCCTTAACCCTACCGCCACGCACTAGCACGATAGAGTGTTCTTGCAAATTATGCCCTTCCCCGGGGATATAGCTGATGACTTCAATCTTGCTTGTTAGCTTGACTTTAGCGACTTTACGCAACGCAGAGTTTGGCTTTTTTGGTGTAGTGGTATAAACCCTTGTGCAGACACCTCGCCTTTGTGGGCAGTCCATCAATGCTGGAGATTTGGACTTTTTGGTTAAACTTTTGCGCTCATTTCTTATAAGCTGGTTAATCGTTGGCATTTATGTTCCTCTCTTAAAATTAAAATTTGCCTTTAAAAAAACTCGAATTGTATAGAATCTAATCTTTTATTTTGCTTAATTTAAGCAAATTTTTATAAAAAATAGATTCCACACGCGCTAAGATTCAAATATGTCTTCGCCGAATCTATCTTTGAATCCCGCGCCACTTGCTACCGCCACCACTGCCTTAAAGCAAAGCTATGAATCTTGCGATTCAATGCCTTTGACTTTAAATGCTTTATCCTTGTAAATCCCCGTGCCTACGGGAATCATTCTACCCAAAACGACATTTTCTTTTAAGTCTTTGAGCGTATCGATTTTTGCTGCGATACTCGCCTCTGTAAGGACTTTTGTAGTCTCTTGGAAAGACGCCGCAGAGATGATACTATCACTTGCAATCGCCGCACGAGTGATTCCTAGCAAAATCGGCTCAGCAATGGCTGGTTCGCCACCGAGCCGAATCTTAGATTCATTTTCCTCTCTAAATGTGCGTTTGCTGACAATATCGCCCTCGATGAATCGCGTATCGCCACTATCGATAATGCGCACTTGACGGAGCATTTGGCTAACGATAATTTCGATATGTTTATCAGCGATAGTTACGCCCTGTCTGCGATAGACTTGTTGCACTTCGCTAACGATATATTTATGCAATTCCTTTTCGCCCAAAATTTTCAAAATATCGTGGCTTGAGACGATTCCATCTGTAATGCTTTCGCCTGAATGCACGAATTCACCCTCGTGGACAAGAATTTGTTTGTTTTTATCAATCAAATATTCCACAACTCTGCCATCTTGCGAAGTGATGATGAGTTTTTCTTTGCCACGCACGGGCTTACCAAAGCTAATGCTGCCGTCAATCTCCGCTAACACAGCGGGGTCTTTTGGCTTTCTAGCTTCAAATAGCTCAGATACACGAGGCAAACCGCCTGTAATATCTTTTGATTTTGCAATGGCTTTTGGCGCACGAGCGATAATATCCGCTGTAAATACGGTTGCGCCCTCATTTGCTACAATCGAAGTTTTTGGGTCAATTGGGTAGCGTTTGGATTCGCCATTTTTATTTGTGATGATAATGGCGGGTTTTGAGCCTTGTGGTAGGTATTCATTTACCACCAAATTGCTTTGTCCCGTGATTTCATCAACTTGCTCAGTAACAGTTAGCCCCGCGACAATATCCTCGAATCGCACAACGCCGTCAATCTCAGAAATCACAGGCGTAGTGTAAGGGTCCCATTGCGCGATGACTTTTTGTTCTGGCGATTCAGGCTCGGCGATAATCGTGCCTATCTCAATATTCGCGCTATCATCGATTTGCAAAATCGAGCCACGCGCCAAATAATGCCGTGTTGCCTCTCTGTCGTTTTCATCGGCGATTATGGCAAAAATGCCTTTTTCTGTAACTTTAAATCCTTTTTTCACATCTCTAATGCGCTCTAGCGTGTTGCCGACTAATTTGTAGATTTTCACAATGCCTTTTTCTTTGGCAGTGATTACTTGCGCGATTGGCGCGTTATCCTCGACATTTAGCTCACTTGCATAAGGGATTCGGTGCGGAATATTCCACCCGTCTTTGATAATCTCAATAATACTTCCGTCTTTTTTGATATTATAGCCATTGCCGTGTGCGATAAAGAGTTTGCCCTCGATTTTACCGCTAACCCCCGCTAATTCATTGGGCTTAGCCACATCGCTTTTTCGCACAGCGTAGCGCACGGTCTCTTTTTTACCCACAATGCTTACCACCGTCTCATCGTGGATATTTTCGACTTTTACCACGCCATCAAATGGTGCTTTTACCTTTGGCTCGATAAGCAAAATCGCGGCATTTCGGCGGTTTGCAATGATATTTTTGCCTTGTTTGTTTTTATAGGTTTTAATATTATAAAAACGAATGAATCCCTCTTTTTCAGCAATTACTTGCCGTTCCTCTTGCGCTCTTGATGCTGTCCCGCCTACATGGAAAGTTCTTAGCGTTAATTGCGTTCCGGGTTCGCCGATAGATTGCGCTGCGATGACGCCGATTGCCTCGCCGATATTTACCATTTTGCCATCGCCCAAATTTAGCCCATAGCATTTCGCACAAATGCCATTTTCTGCCTTGCAAGTGGTAGCAGCGCGAATCACTACGGATTTTACTTCTGCCTCTTTGATTTTTCTAGCCATTCCTTCATCAATCAAACTGCCTTCAATTAGCAAAATCTCATTAGTAATGGGGTCAATAACATTTTCTGCCAAAACGCGCCCAATAATGCGCTCTTCTAATGGCTCAATAAGCTCACTGCCCACTGTTACATCGGTTAGCTCGATTCCCTCGTGCGTGCCACAATCAAACATTGTGATTTTGACATTTTGGCTAACATCAATTAGCTTTCTAGTTAAATATCCAGCGTTTGCCGTTTTTAGCGCAGTATCGGTTAGCCCTTTTCTCGCGCCGTGCGTAGAAGTAAAGTATTCAAGCACATTTAGCCCTTCTTTAAAGTTTGAAATAATGGGCGTTTCGATAATCGTGCCGTCCGCCTTTGCCATAAGCCCACGCATTGCGGAAAGCTGACGAATCTGCGCCACGCTACCTCTCGCACCCGAATCTGCCATCATATAAATGGAGTTGAATCCATCTTTGTCTGATTCGATTAGCTTCATCATATCTTTACCCATTTTGTTGCTGGTATCTGTCCAAATATCGATGATTTTATTGTATCTCTCTTGCTCTGTCAAAAGCCCTTTGTCAAATTGTGCTTGAATCGCTTTGACTTGATTTTTCGCTTCATCGATAATGCTTTGCTTATCATTTGGCACGATGACATCATAGGCAGAGATAGAGATTCCAGCTTTTGTAGCGTATTTGAATCCTAAATCTTTTAAGTTATCCAAGAATCGCGCCATAATAGACATTCCGCTTTCTTTATTGACATAGTCGATTAGATTGCCTATGTCTTTCTTTTTCATCACGCGATTCCACAAATCCACAGGGATTCCCTTAGGTAAAATTGAGTAAATCATCATTCGCCCCACAGTCGTGTAAATAAGGCGATTGTCAATATAAGTGCGAATCTTAGCGTTAATATCCACTTCGCCAAAATCAAGCGCAATCATAATCTCATCGATATTGCCAAAGAGTTTGTGCTCACCTTTGACATTGCTGCGCTCTAGCGAAATATAATAAAGCCCCAAAACCATATCTTGGCTAGGCGTAACAATCGCCTTTCCACTGGCTGGTAGCAAAATATTTGTCGAGCTAAGCATTAAAATCTTGCACTCTGTAATCGCCTCTTGGCTTAAAGGCACATGCACAGCCATTTGGTCGCCGTCAAAGTCAGCGTTAAACGCCGAACACACAAGCGGGTGAAGCTGAATCGCCTTGCCCTCGATGAGTTTAGGGTGGAATGCTTGGATAGACTGCTTATGCAAAGTCGGTGCGCGGTTTAATAGCACAGGATAGCCTTTTACAATGTCTTGCAAACATTCCCAAACCTCATCGCTTTTTTGCTCTATCATTTTATTAGCTTGT
>JBNMHH010000037.1:0-10753 GCA_050872665.1 Helicobacteraceae bacterium | reverse complement strand
GTCATAAATGGCAAAGAGGAATATTTCTGCTGTCGCGGTTGCGAGGGCGTTTTTACGCTTTTACTCGAATGTAATTTAGGCGATTTTTATGAGCGAATCGGCGAAACCAAACTCGCCCCACCAAAAGAAATCAGCGATGATCTAGCGAAATTTGACAGCGAGGCTTATGCGAAAAAATATATAAAAATTTTAGGTAATAAAAACGCACCCAAAATATCGCGGGATTCACAAAGCAACGATTCGCCCCAAAAACCGCCACAGCCCGACATTTGCGAAGTTTCGCTAATCATTGAGCGCATTCATTGTATCGCGTGTGTGTGGCTAAATCAAAAGATTTTAAACGCCACGAATGGCATTATCAAGGTGGATATAAATTTTACAAACAACAAGGCAAAGATTGTCTTTGATAGGGCGCAGATTCGCCTAAGTGAGATTATCGCAAAGATTCGCGCTATCGGCTATGACGCGCAAGGATATGACCCTGAAATGCTAGAAAATATCAACGCAAAAGAGCGCAAAAGCTATTATACGCGAATGATTGTGGGCGTTTTTTGCACGATGAATATTATGTGGATTGCGGTGGCGCAGTATAGCGGATATTTTTTGGGAATGGAGCGTGAAGTAAAGGACATTTTAAACCTCGCAGGATTCGCCCTATCCACGCCCACGCTATTTTATAGCGGATTTATATTTTTTCGCAGTGGCTATTTTGGGCTAAAAAACGGCTTTATAAATATGGATTTACTTGTAGCGACAGGGGCAACGCTAACTTATCTTTACTCGATTTATGCCGCACTTTCGCGCAGTGGCGAGACATATTTTGAAAGCGTTACGATGATTATCACTTTTGTGCTAGTGGGAAAATTTTTAGAGATTACCACCAAAAAAAGCGCGGGGGACAGCATAGATAAGCTAAATCTAAGTGTGCCCTCTATCGTAAATGTAGCGACAAATGGTGTGCAAAGTAGCGAGATTCACGCGATTTCCCCACAAGAAGTTAAAATCGGCGATATTATTATGGTGCGCTCAGGCGAGAAAATCGCTATTGACGGCATTTTGCTATCCCAAAGCGCGATTATTGATAGCTCGATGCTTACAGGCGAATCGGCACTCGAATCTAAAAAGCAAAATGACGCTTTGATTTCTGGCTCTATAAATTTGGAAAATACCATTTATTATCGTGCCACGCGCCTTTTTGAAGATTCCACGCTAAATAATATTATCAATTTGATTCAGGATTCGCTATCCAAAAAGCCCCATATTGAGACAAAAGCAAATGTGATTTCATATCATTTTAGCGCGTTTGTGTTGCTATGTGCGGTGGCGACATTTGCGTTTTGGGCGTGGAAAAGCGGGGATTTTGAAAAAGCGATGATTATTGCTGTTAGCGTGGTAATTATTGCTTGTCCTTGCGCACTCGCCCTTGCTACGCCCATTGCCACGATTATTGGCATTACGGAGGCTTATAAGCGCAAATTGCTTTTTAAGGAAGCGCGATTTTTGGAGAGTTTTGCCAAAAGCGACACGATTATTTTTGACAAAACAGGGACGCTAACGCACGGAAAGCCCAAAGTCGTGCGCGAATCGCAAATGTGTGAATATGATAGGCGAATCCTATGCGCCTTTGTTGCGCTAAATACGCACCCGATAAGTAGCGGGATTGCGGAATATTTGGGCGCGGAATCAAGCAGTGATTTGGCGAATCGCGCTAAAATTGAAAACTTTAAGCAAATCCCACAAAAAGGCATTATCGCAAAATGCGGGGATTTGGAGCTTTTGGGCGGGAATAAGAATTTTTTGGTGGATTCGGGTGTGGCGATAAAAGAGTGCGAAAATGATTCGCATACGAAATTTTACTACGCGGTAAATGGCGCGTTAGTGGCAATTTTTGATTTGGAGGATACGCTAAAAGATAACGCAAAAGATGTGCTTTTAGCATTTCAAAAGGCAAATTTTCGCGTGGCGATTTTAAGTGGCGATAGATTCGCGGTGGTTGAATCTATCGCAAAGTCGCTAAATATCGCTGAATTTTACGCCGAGCAAAGCCCCATAGATGAAAGCGCATTTATCGACAATCTCCACGCGCAAGGGCACAAAATCGTAATGGTGGGCGATGGCATAAATGACGCAATCGCGCTAAACAAAAGCAACATAGCCATTTCTATGGGCGCAGGTAGCGACATAGCAATCGAATCTAGCGACATAGTTTTGCTTGATGATAGCCTCTCAAGTTTGCGTTTGGCGCATAAAATCGCGCATAAGACTTATGCCACAATCAAACAAAACATAAAAATTAGCATAATCTACAATCTACTTACGATTCCACTTGCGATGATGGGCTTTATAATCCCGCTATTTGCTGCGCTTAGTATGAGCTTTAGCTCGATTTTAGTGGTGCTAAATTCGATGCGAATCAAACGCGGTGTGTAGAAAATAGTGCGAATCTTAAAAGATAATTTGAAAATTTTTTAATAAATTTTTTATAAAGTTTTTATAAAATTTGACCTATTTGGATTCCTTGAATCTAAAAAAGTGCTACAATTTCGCTTTCAACTTCAAAAATTCAAGGGAGGTAAGATGGAATCTGATAACAAAATTATCGAGAGTTACACGGGCGTGGCGAAAAATAATAGAGCAAGTAGAATGCCTGCGACATTAGATTGGTTGCAAAGCGCGACAGGGCTGTTTTTGGCGTTGTTTATGATAGCGCATATGTTTTTTGTCTCAAGCATTCTTATTAGCGAAAAGGCGATGTATAAAATCACCAAAATGTTTGAATTGGACTTTATCATCGATGGCGGATGTCCGCTGGTGGTTACCATCATCGGCATAGTTGTATTTGCGGTGTTTGTGTTGCACGCATTTTTGGCGATGAGGAAATTTCCTATCAATTATCGTCAGCTTTTGCGATTTAAAACGCATAAAAATATGCTCCACCACAAAGACACTTCAAATTGGGGGATTCAAGCACTCACAGGGTTTATATTGTTTTTCTTAGGCAGTGTGCATTTATATATTATGATGACACAGCCACAAACAATCGGTCCTGTGGGCTCATCATATCGATTTGTTCATCAGCATTTTTGGGCGTTGTATATCGTGCTTTTATTTGCAGTAGAATTACACGGCTCAATCGGGCTATATCGCCTAGCTGTAAAATGGGGCTGGTTTGAGGCAAAAACGCCAGAGGCTACGCTAAAGCGGCTACGAACTGCGAAAGTCGCCCTAAGCGTCTTTTTTATCCTGCTAGGACTTGCGACTTACGCTGCGTATGTCAAAAAAGGACTTAGCCTAGATGCGAATACGGATTATATGCACTACGAATATGTAGAATACACAAAATAAGGGGAGATATATGAATATACAATACTGCGATAGTTTAATCATCGGTGGCGGTTTGGCTGGACTTCGCGCTGCGATTGAATGCAAGAAAATGGGCTTAAGCACCATTGTGCTAAGCCTTATTCCTGTAAAGCGAAGCCACTCAGCAGCCGCACAGGGCGGAATGCAAGCAAGTCTTGGCAACTCAAAAATGAGCGATGGCGACAACGAGGACTTGCACTTTATGGATACGGTTAAAGGGAGCGACTGGGGTTGCGACCAGCAAGTGGCTAGAATGTTCGTAACCACTGCGCCAAAGGCGATTCGCGAGTTAGCGCAATGGGGCGTAGCGTGGAGTCGAATCCAAAAAGGCAAAAGAGACGCAATCATAAACGCACAAAAAACCACAATCGAAGAAGAGGACTTTAGACACGGCTATATCCACTCACGCGATTTTGGTGGCACAAAAAAATGGCGCACTTGCTACACCTCAGACGCCACAGGGCATTCAATGCTTTACGCTGTGGCAAATGAGTGCATAAAGCTAAATGTAGATATTCAAGACAGAAAAGAGGCAATCGCCATTATCCACGAGGACGGCGTGTGCTACGGCGCAGTTGTGAGGGATTTGGTAACGGGCGAGTTAATCGCATACATTGCCAAAGGCACACTGATTGCCACAGGTGGCTATGGGCGAATCTATAAGAATACCACAAACGCCGTCATTTGTAACGGCGTGGGTGCTGCGATTGCGCTAGAGACGGGAATTGCAAAGCTAGGCAATATGGAAGCAGTGCAATTCCACCCCACACCTATCGTGCCAAGCGGAATCTTGCTGACTGAAGGCTGTCGCGGGGACGGCGGAATCTTGCGTGATGTCGATGGCTACCGCTTTATGCCAGATTATGAGCCTGAGAAAAAAGAACTCGCAAGTAGAGATGTCGTCTCTCGCCGTATGATGGAACATATCCGCAAAGGCAAGGGCGCGAAATCACCTTATGGCGACCACATTTGGTTAGATATTTCGATTTTGGGCGCAGAACACATTCACAAAAATTTGCGCGATGTGTATGATATTTGCAAAATTTTCAACGGCATTGATGTAACCAAACAATGGGCACCAGTGCGACCAATGCAGCACTATTCAATGGGCGGGATTCGCACAAACTACAAAGGCGAATCGCACTTAAAAGGGCTTTTTGCCGCTGGTGAAGTTGCGTGCTGGGATTTACACGGATTTAACCGACTTGGCGGAAACTCCGTGAGCGAGGCGGTTGTAGCAGGAATGATTGTAGGCGATTATTTGCGTGAATACTGCGAATCTAAAGAGCTTAAAATCCAAACAAGCACCATTGAAAAGGCGATAAAAGCGCAACAAGATTATATCGAGGGCATTATCAACGCCAATGGTAAGGAAAATATCTTTGAAATCAAAAGCAAAATGACAGAGATTATGGACGCAAATGTGGGAATCTTTAGAGATGGTGAGCATTTGCAAACTGCAGTTGAAGGCTTAAGCGAACTTTATAAGAAAAGCAAAAATATCCGCATAAGCAACAAAAATTTACACAATAACCCCGAGCTAGAGGAGGCTTATCGTGTGAATAAAATGCTAAAATTAGCACTCTGCGTGGCACAAGGTGCGTTTAACCGCACCGAATCTCGTGGGGCGCACACTAGGGAGGACTATCCAAAACGCGATGACAAAGATTGGCTAAAACGCACCATTGCATCGTGGGAAAAACCCGATGCCGATATGCCGACTATTAGCTATGAGGATTTGGATATTAAAACTATGGAGATTCCACCTGCATATCGCGGATACGGCGCAAAAGGCAATATTATCGAGCACCCAAACAGCGCGATTCGCCAAAAAGAAGTCGATGAAATCACTGCCACTATGCAAAAAGAGGGCAAAGATAGATATGCAATTCAAGAGGCTTTGATGAAGTTTGACTTACAGCCACAATATAAGGCAAAAAATCAACGATTAGGAGACACAAAATGAGTGAGAGAATTATAACAATTAGAGCATTGAAATACGACCCGCTAAGCGCAGTTTCTAAACCACACTTTAAGGAATACAAACTTAAAGAGTTAGATTCGATGACTATTTTCATCGCGCTAAATGTGATTAGAGAGACGCAAGATAGCGATTTGAGCTTTGACTTTGTGTGCCGTGCGGGGATTTGCGGAAGCTGTGCGATGATGATAAATGGCGAACCGCGCCTAGCGTGTAGGACGCTGACAAAGGACTATCCAAGTGGCGTGATTACCCTTGCTCCGCTACCTGCATTTAAACTCATCAAAGATTTGTCCGTAAATACGGGCGTTTGGTTTGAGGGAATGACAAAACGCGTTGAGGGCTGGATTCACGCTAAGGCTGAGAAAAGCATAGCCGTGCTAGAAGACCCTATCGAGCCAAGTGTGGCTGACGCGGTATTTGAGCTAGATAGATGCATTGAGTGCGGTTGTTGCGTGGCTGGGTGCGCCACAAAAGTAATGCGTGATGATTTCATCGCCCCCGCTGGACTAAATCGCGTGGCTAGATTTATGATTGACCCACACGATAAGCGCACAGACGCAGACTTTTATGAGCTAATCGGCAATGATGACGGCGTATTTGGCTGTATGTCGCTAATGGCTTGTCAAGATTATTGTCCTAAAGAGTTACCATTGCAAAGTAAAATTGCTTACTTGCGTAGAAAAATGGTATCTCAGGCATTTAAGTAAATCTACCACATTAAACACTTGCTACCAAATCCACGCTGATTTGGTAGCACAAAATCTTACAATTTTATTTATCCAATTCCCAAACTATCGCATTTTTGTAGCAATAGTAATTTTTTTTTATTTGCTAATTTTTAATATCAATTCTTAATTTTTAATTTATTTTTAAGGTTTTGTTAATTATTATTCGCTTTGTAAAAATGATTTTAATTCTTACATAAGGATTTACGGATATGAAAATAAAGGGATTTTTAGCGCGTATAAGCGTGATTTTGGCGATTTTTCTCTCTCAAAGTTTGGCGGATTCAAGTGATAAAATAGATTCGGGCAACGAAATAGATTCAAATAATAAAATAGATTCGGGCAAACAAAACAAAAAAATTGTTTCTGCCCCCCCCCATTTGCAAAATCTGCGAATCCACAAAAATCCACTATATTTGGCGCAGGTGGATTCAAGCGATTCAAATGATTCGCGCGTCTCAAATGATTCGGCTACCGATTCGAGCAAATCCACCGATTCGCGCAAATCCACCAAAGATTCAAGCCAAGATTCAAGCGATTCGGGCGATTACGAGACTATTGACATTGGCACTTCTACGATTCGCGCCAAAGCCGAATATGAGACTTATCAAAGCGGTAGTAGCGTGAGTAAAAATCTGCTAGATTCAAGCCCAAGTGGCAATGGCGATATTACAAGCATTCTTAAAATGCTCCCAAATGTGCAGTTTGACAATGCACAAAGCAGAAGTAGCACACAAGGCGAGATTGACCCTGCAAATATTAGCATTTCTGGCGGACTTTTTTATCAAAATAATTTTCAGCTTGATGGCTTTAATATGAATAATGACTTAGACCCCGCAGGTGGCACTACAAACGGACCTGACGCGATAAAAAGTGGGCGTTCGCAGGGGCTAAATATTGACACAAGCCTTTTGGATTCGATAGTGGTGCTGGATTCAAACATAAGCGCGAGTTATGGCGGATTTAGCGGTGGCGTGGTGGAGGCAAATGTCCGCAACGCACGGACTGACGGGTGGCACGCAAATATCAGCTATCAGCACACGGCAGATTATTTTACGCAATATCATATCGATGAAAGCGCGGAAACGAATTTTTATACAAGTAGCGATGAAAATTATCAGCCTAAATTCCACAAGCACATAGTTCGCGCAAACACAGAGGGCTATATCATCGATGATTTGGGTTTGGTGGCGAGTTTTGCAACGACACAAAGTTTTATCCCACTTAGCGCATATAGCTCTATTAACACGCAAGGCACAGAGATAAACTCCAAGCGCACACAAAAACGGCAATCCTACAACGGCTATCTTAAAGCACATTATAATCCACTCGAATCACTCACGCTAGAGGCGAATCTAGCCTATATGCCACAATTTAATACCTATTATAACGCTGTGGCGAAAAATAGCTACTATGAAATGCAAAGCGGTGGGTGGCAAGGTGGGCTAAAGGCTTTATGGCAGACAAATGCGGGACTTTGGAGCAATCAGCTAGGATATTCCTACCTCGAATCTTCGCGCAAAAGCGATGCGAGTTATTTTATGAGCTGGTATGCAAGTAATGAAAAAAATTGGGCGATAAATGGTGCGAATCGCGCAAGTGAGGGCGGATATGGCGATATGAATCAAATCCAAAATACGCTAAATTACAAAAGCGACTTTACGCTAAATAGCATTATGCTTGGCAAATTTAAGCACGATTTGCGCTTTGGTGGCGAAATCAACTATCAAATCATATCCAAAGAGCGACTAAATGATTATATAGGATTTAATAATCCCGTGCAAGTGCCAAATGGCACTACTTGCCCAAATGCGCCCGATAATTTAGGGCTATGGAGTTGCTCAAGTGGCACACCTTATAATCAAACCACTTGGAGCAATGGGCAATATTTCAATAGAATCTCTATTTTCCGCGAAGCTGGAAGCGTAAAATTTGACAATGTAGCCTATGGATTTTTCGCCGAAGATGACATAACGCTAGATTTTGGCACGGGCGGAGAGCTAAGTGCGCGTGTAGGATTGCGCCTTGATGGCGATAACTATATGGATAAAATCACTCTTGCGCCACGATTTGCGATGAATTACACAAGCCCCGCGCCAAAAGATTATCAAACAACCATAACCTTTGGGGCGAATCGCTACTATGGACGCAATCTTTTTTCATATAGATTGTATGATTATAATCAGCGATTCACAAAGACTTTTTCGCGTAATTCGCCAAACGATTCGTGGGTGGAATCGCCAAATGCAAACTCTACCTCATCATATAAATTTAATCAACTAAATGTCCCATACAATGATGAGCTAATGGGCGGTATCGCGCAAAATGTGGATATATTTAGCATAGGGTTAAAATACATTCATCGCAGGGGCAAAGATGAGATAATGCAAGTTCGCCGAAACACCATAAACGCCCCTACCGAATCAGGCTACACGAATAACTACTACACTTGGAATAATGACGGACAAAGCGAAAGTCATATTGTGAGCCTAATTATCCAAAATACAAAGCCGATTCAAACGCTTGGCATAAATCATCACTATTTATTTGCATTTGACTACACGCAGACAAAGCGAAGCTACAATCTCTACACTTATGATGACGCATATTACGATAATAATGACATAATGTATAATGGCGCAATCATCAAATACCGCGATAGACCGACAGAAAATTACGCTCTGCCTTACACTTTGAGGCTAAATACTACGCATAGCTTTGAGTGGGGGCGCACAAAGTGGCTGTGGAATAACTTTTTTCGCTATCGCGCAGGATATGATAGAATGGTGATTATCAGCAGGACGAATCCAAATTATAATCCAAATTTCAATGGCGACCAATACAGCAAAATGCACTTTAAAGGCACATTTGGCTGGGATATGCGCATAGGATTCGAGGTGGATTTCTATCGTGGGGAGAAAATGCGCCACACGCTCTATATGAATGCAGATATTTTCAATGTGCTAAATTTGAAAAATATGACAACGCTAAGTGGGACAACTGGCGCGATGTTAAATACCAGCTTTGCATCAAGTAGCTCGATTCCCGTGTATGAAGTGGGACGGCAATTTTGGTTGCAAGTGGGATATAAATTTTAAATAAAAAGGAGAGATTATGAGGAAATTTGTAGTTTTAGTTATGGTATTAAGCGCGGCGAATCTAATAAGCGCAAGTGGCACAAAAGAGCTAACGCGTGAGGAAATCATCGAATCTTACAAGGCGGATTCGAGCTTTTGGATAAAGCCAAATCTAAGCGAGGGCGTGGAATTCCGCGAGTTAGAGGCACTACCACAAACTCCGCCCTACCCTACCTACAATCCATACAGCAAGGAAAAGGCAGAGTTAGGCGAAAAGCTATTTAACGACCCGCGCTTATCGGCGTCTAATCAAATCGCTTGTTCAAACTGCCACGATGAGCAATTGGGCTTTAGCGATGGGCGCAGTGTGAGCTACGGACACGATAGACAAAAGGGACGGCGCAATTCGCCTAGCATTACGATGAGTGCCTTTGGTGTGGAAAAATTCTGGGACGGACGCGCGGAAAATCTCGAAGCACAGGCGATTATGCCTATCGCTGACCCCAAAGAAATGGCTTATGACGCTACCAAAGCCGCCAAAAAATTGCAAAAGATAAAGGAATATAGGGATTTGTTTAAAGGCGCATTTGGCACAGAAACAATTACCAAAGAGCTAATCGGTAAGGCGATAGCGACTTATGAGCGTGGGACTATGCGGACAACAAAATTTGATAGATTTATGCGTGGCAACAAAAATGCAATGAATGAAAAAGAGATTTACGGAATGCACCTTTTTCGCACAAAGGCGCGGTGCATAAACTGCCACAATGGCGTGGAATTTAGCGATAATAAATATCACAACTTGGGCTTACATTTCTATGGGCGGGAAAAATACGAGGATTTGGGGCGATATGAAGTAAGCAAAAATCAATCCGATGTCGGTGCGTTTAAAACGCCTAGTTTGCGTGGTGTAAGCAAATCCGCGCCATATATGCACAATGGATTATTCCCGCATTTAAGTGGCGTGATTCACGGATATAATGCTGGAATGGCGAATCCCACGCCAAAAGAGGGCGTAATCTACAATCCGCCATTCCCCAAAAGTTCGCATTTATTGCAAAAGCTAAACTTAAGCGAAGAGGAAATGGAGGCATTAGAGGCGTTCTTAAGGACGCTATAAATATAAAAAGTAAAATTTTATGCGTGGTTTATTTTGCGGAAGTTTGCTTTCCGCAAAACGATAATATTTTGCTTATTCCAACTCCGCCTTAAATCTATCGCTGTCAAATTTGCAACCCAAATATTCCGCTACTTCTTTTATGTCAATCTCTGCGTTGCCCACGCAACTTGTCGCCCCCGGGGAGGGCGTCATATTAAAAGTTAGCCCTTTTTTAGTGAGAATCTTTTTCTCGCCAAGCTCTAGCTTTTTCGCGCCCAAATCAATCACTTGCGGACGCACTTCGCCAAAGCCATTTGCATAAGTCAAATCACTTATTTTCAAAGAGGGAATAATCTTTCTAGCGTCTTTAATAAAAAGCCGTTTGCCAAGCAGTGGCAACTCAAATGCCATATTTTTAAACACATAAGCACGAATCTCACTATCGCTAAGCAAATCAAAGCCCACCTTTAGCACACCTAACTTAAAGTCGGTAGTCAAAAGCTCC
>JBNMHH010000036.1:0-11207 GCA_050872665.1 Helicobacteraceae bacterium | reverse complement strand
TGGTCGGTAAAAAGCGCGACAAACATTTCCGCGCAACCAAGCATCATAATGCCATTAGTGCTTGAATCTTTGGCAAGATTCGCGCTTTTTTTTGTGGCACGATTCGCACTTGAATTATTGCTATGATTCGCACCATTTTTTGCGATTCGCCCCGCAAAATGGGCGCGTAAAAACTCCGTATGCCCCACATAGTCAATCCCAGCCATTTTCCACGCAAATTTATTGATAGGTAGCGTCAAAAGCGCGTCCATCTCGCCACGCTCTACACATTCAACCGTGCGTTGAAAACTCACAAAGCTATACTCGCCACTCTCTTTTGTCGCAAGTGCGGGGCAAATGAGCGTGTTATTTGCAATAGATTCGCGTAACCCAGCCGAACAAAAAGGTGCGATTTCATAAATCTCAAAGTCTTTTGGAATCTCGCATTTTAGAATTTTTGATGCGCATTTGAGGACGGGCAAATCCACGAAATAGATAGGTTTGATGATTTTGCTAATGGTTTTATGTGCGAAAAGCGCGATTTCAAGCCCTACGCCATTTATATCGCCTATGCTTATGGCAACTTTTTTCAACATTTTAATACCTTTGCAATACCCTTAAATTGCGCTAGATTCGTGGTTTTTCGCACTTTTTATTAGCGCAATCATTTCTTTTATCGCATTTTCTAATCCCGTAAAAACTGCCCGTGCGATGATAGAATGCCCGATATTTAGCTCGGTAATCTCGCATATACTTAAAATCTCACCTACATTTTGATAGTTTAGCCCGTGTCCTGCGAAAACTTCAAGCCCTATGCTTTTTGCAAACTCCGCGCCCTTGCGTAGATTCATTAGCGCAATGTCGTATTCCTCCCGCGCATTAGGAATTTCTAGCTTATTTGGAGTGCGATTTAGATTGCTATTTAAAATCAAAAAAAGATTTGCAAATCGCCCCGTGTGTAGCTCGACAGCCTCCGCGCCAAGCTCCTTTGCGCCCTGTATGTCGGCGATTTGCGAATCGATAAAAAGCGACACCTTTATGCCCGAATCGCGGAGTTTTGCGATAGTGGGGCGCAATGATTCGCTCACCTTTAATCCGCCCTCTGTGGTGATTTCCGCGCGATTTTCAGGCACAAGCGTGATTGTGTGGGGTTTTAGCGAGATTAGATACTCGATTATCGCGCTATTTGTGCTAGATTCGACATTCACGGGCAAGGGTGAGGATTCGATAATGCGTCTGACATCAAAGTCGTTGATATGCCGTCTATCCTCGCGCAGGTGGATTGTGATTTGATTTGCCCCTGCGTTTTGGGCGATAAAAATCGCTTGTAAGGGGTCTGGCTCGTTTATTTTCCGCGCCTCGCGGAGGGTGGCAATGTGGTCGATATTTACGCCTAATTTCATATTTTTAAGTCTCCATTTTTGGTTTGAGCGCAATTCTACCACAATCTTTAAATTTATCAAAAACGCATTTATTTTTTAAGAATACCTTAAGGGGGGGGGTAAATATAATTATGCTTTTTATTTGACTTTAAATCGCCTTAAGGGATAAAAATGACTACTTCGCTCTATCGCTTTCGTCCGCTAAATACCCACACGATAGATGAGCTAAGAAACTCGTATTTATATTTTTCCACAATTGATAAGCTAAATGACCCTATGGAGTGCTTTTATCGGCTATTTTTTAGGGGTGAAGCGGATTTATATAGTAATCTTTTTAAACATTTTTTAGCGGTTATGCGTTTGGTTAGCATTGATTCCACGCTAAATGGCGAGGAATCATTTAGAAAAGACATAGCCACAAAAGCATTTAAGATTAAAAAGGACGATAAAATCTTTAAGGATATTGATGAGTGGGTTGATAAAAATTATCAAAACACTTGCAAATCGCTTGAAAATAAACAAATATGGAAAAATGAAATCATAAATATTTTAAAAGAAATTTATGAGCGATTCTATCCACAAGATAATAGGCATATAGAATTTAAGATTGCGGAATACCTAGAGCAACTTAGAAAATTTGCAATAAAAGAATTATTCGTTTGCTGTTTTAGTAAGTTTGAGCCGACAAATGAGAGAGATTGTATCAATTTAAGCGATAATGAGATTCTTATGTGGGCACATTATGCTAGTGGGCATAGTGGAATATGCTTGGAATTTAGCAAAATTATAGCGCAAGATAGAGGATTTGAAAACGACATTGAACCAAAAGAAATAAAATACGAAACAATTGAAAATTATAATGCCACAAATATACCATTTTCTTTGGGTTTGGTGTTATCACATATTGAGCATAAATATAACTTTTTATCGCGCCCCATAGTGATAGAGGGATTGCACGATACTTATAATCAAAAATGTGAATCCATATATCACAAAAAGTTAGACGCGTGGAAATATGAAAATGAGTATAGAATCAGCATTCCTAAAGACAAGCTAAAAAATCAAAAGTTAGCATATAAAATCGAGTGCCTAAAATCCATCACATTTGGCAAAAGAATTCCATTTGATAAACAAAAGCAAATCATAAATCTTATGAGAAATAAAAACCCAAATATTGCTTTTTACAAAGTAGATATTGATGAAAATCGTGGCGTTTTGGTAAGAGAGCGAATAAGAAATTTAAACTAAATTTAGGAGGTTTGAGATGAGAAAAAATGCGTATATTATTATAAAAAGAGGTGCAAAATGGATGAGTTGATAGGATTCGCAGTATTGTGCGGATTTATTTATTGGTGCTATTATAGCGTGTGTCAATGGTGGAAAAATACAACTGATGAATGGAAACAACAAGGATACGAAAGAGGCAATTACTACGGCACATTTGAGCATACAAAGCAATCGCTTATGCACAATAAAAATGCCACTGACTACCTTAAACTAGGCTATATGTATGAAAATGGCTATGGCACGGCAAAAGATTATGGTAAAGCTATGCAATGCTATGAAAAAGCTAATGCTTGGCGTGAAATCGGCTATATGCACTACTTTGGATATGGTGTCTATAAAGATAGAGATAGAGCAAATGAATATTTTGCAAAGTGTTATGATGAGGCAGATTGTAAGGAAGTCATAAGCTACTTTGAGCGAATCGCTGATAATAGCAATGATGCCAATGCGCTTTTTAATTTAGGTTATCGTTATGACAAAGGCAAGGGAGTCTATCAAGACTATCAAAAGGCTTTGCGTTACTATAAAAAAGCGGCGGATTTGGGTGATGGAAGCGCGTGTAATAATTTAGGCGTTATGTATGATAGTGGCAAAGGTGTAGCGCGAGATTACTATACTGCGCGTAGCTATTTCCAAAAAGGTGCAGATTTGGGCGATGAAATGGCGTGTAATAATCTGGGTAGTTGCTATGAATATGGTGGTGGATTACTTGGTGCAAAACCTGAT
Organism: Helicobacteraceae bacterium; assembly: GCA_050872665.1. Taxonomy (GTDB): domain Bacteria; phylum Campylobacterota; class Campylobacteria; order Campylobacterales; family Helicobacteraceae; genus NHYM01. Next base: position 7,833 of record JBNMHH010000036.1, on the reverse strand, counting down.
AAATACAAAGCACTAAAATACTATAAAAAAGCCTGTGATTGGGGGAATCAAGATGGCTGTGAAAATTATAAGCGACTTAAGGCACAAATGGGTATAACAAACGATGATGATGTGTTGTTTTAGATTCGTTTGATTTGAATTGCTTTGATAAAGCGGTGGATTGCCACGACTTGCCAAAGGCAAGTCTCGCAATGACGAATCCTATGCTGTCATTGCGAGTGAGTGCAACGAGCGAAGCAATCCAAACAAAAATAGATTGCCACGAAAATTCGCTACGCTCATTTGCAGGGTTCGTAAGCGAATTTCGCAATGACTGCATTTTCGCCTTTAGATTCGTGCAACAAATCACAATTCTACCACAATCTTTAAATTTATCGTTTAAAAAAAAATAATATAATTGCTTTCTAAAAAATTTTAAGGGGGGGGGATTTATGAAAATGCTAATATTACTAGCATTCGTAGCAAATGTGTTTATGGCAAATGCCTTTGCGGGTGCATTGCAGGAATCATATTGTGGCACTAAATCGGCAAAATCTTGCCTCAATCACTTTCATAAGCAATGCGAAGCAAAAAATTATAGGGCTTGTTATGTGGTGGGTGAGCTAAACTACGGGTATGAGATATATAGCGAGGCGAAAAAATACTACGAAATGGTGTGCGAAAATGCCAATATTAAAGATAGCTATGAAATGGATAGCGCGGGAGCAAAAGTGCCCACCACGGTTAAAGCTATGCAGCTAAGCTGTTGGGGAGTAGGGGAATTATACCGCGATTACGGCGAGGGCATTACGCAAAGCTATGAAAAAGCATTGCAATATTTTCAAAAGGCTTGTGATTTAGGTGGTGCTTATGGGTGCGCTGGTGCTGGGGAGCTATACTATGAGGGACAAGGCACAAAAAAGGACTTAAATTACGCAGTAAAGTTATATACCAAATCCTGCGAATTAGACCATATGCGCGGTTGCATTAGTCTAGGCGAAATCTATGAAAGTGGCATAGGTGTCAAGCAAAATCTATCCAAGGCAAAAGAACTGTATAAAAAAGTATGTGATTTTGGCTATCAAGATACTTGCGACAAATATAAAGAGCTTAAGGAAATGGGGTATTAGAAAGATTTATAGATTCGGCATTGCAAAGGCAAATTGTGTGAATCTATACCGAATCGTCATTGCGAGGCGAAACATAGATTCGCGCAAAGCAATCCAAAATCAACCCAAAAAACACTAAATCCCCGCAAACACTTTCAAACAAGCCACAGATATACACACAAACAAACCAGCACCGATAGCTATATATTGATTTTTGCGTCTATTTTTACTCATCGCCAAAAGTGTGATAATAACACCTGTAATATACAGCACAAAGAGCGTAAGCGCAAAGCCTATCGCAAGAATATCAAAGATAGAATTATCCTTTGCCTCGTGTAATCCCATTAAAATCCCCAAAAAAGAGCGATTTTGCGTAGTTATCTCATAGACATTTGGCGAAATTTCTTTCATAAAAGCATATAATACAAAGTGCCAAGCGAGGCAAGGACATTGTCATCTTTATTATCAGTGGGTTGATTTTTAGGCAAGGCGATATTGTTTTGCCTTAGATATTCAAGCATAGCATTTGCCTCTTGCCCTTTTTCAATCTCTTTTTCAAGGGTGTAGGTTTGATATTTTGCGCCTATTTCAGCATCAACCCCAAAAATAAACAACGCCCCACTTACCGCAAAAAGCAAAGCCATAGGCAAGAAAAACAAACTTATATAAATGTGAAGCGAACGAGAAAATTTTGTCATCATTTTTTCTTTTATTGATAAATTTGGTGGCGAATTCTAATGCAAAATGCTTAAAGAATAAATAAAGGCAAATCTAAGGGCGATTTATTTCACTTGGTAGATTAGAATTTGTGTAGTTAAAAAAAAGGGGTGGGACTCTACTTTTTGCAAAAGCAAAAAGTAGCAAAAAGTTTTGCAAGGATTTTTGATTTGATTTTTTACTAGATTCGTGCAAAGCACGAATCACAATCGAAGTAATGGCGGTGGAGGTTTTGTATTTGTAGAAATTTTTGGGATAAAACTAGACTTAAAGTCTATTGATTCCCAAAATTTTCTACAAGTGCGAAAGATTTACCCTAGAACAAATTGTAGCACCTAGCACAGCTTCACGCCATTTCCGTTAATAATTTCCCCTATCACATACCCGTCCGTGTTTTTTATCACAGCCTCCACATTTTCGCTCCCCACGACTAAAATCATTCCCACACCCATATTAAATGTCCGCCACATTTCGCCCTCACTCACGCATTGCGCGATGATTCTAAAAATCTCGTGCGTCTTAATCGCACTTTTTTCAATTCTTGCGCCGATGTTTTTGCCAAAAACGCGTGGCAGATTTTCCACAATCCCGCCACCTGTGATATGCGTTAAAGCCTTGATTTTACCCCGCAGTGCGAGAAAATCACGCACATAGATTCGAGTGGGCTTTAGTAAAATATCAGCCAAATTCTCCCCGCAAATCTCATCATCTATCCCCATTTTTAGCTCACTAAATAGCACTTTGCGGACGAGTGAGTAGCCATTTGAGTGGATTCCGCTTGAGGGCAGTGCGATTAAAATATCGCCTTTTTTTAGCACAGGTGGCGATTCTATATCGCTTCTATCGGCGATTCCCACGGCGAATCCAACCAAATCAAAATCGCCCATTTTATACATACTAGGCATTTCCGCGCTCTCTCCGCCGATAAGGGCGCAGTTTGCCTCTTTGCACCCCGCTACTATGCCCTCTATCACGCGCAAAGATGCGTCCTTGTCTAAATGCCCTGTGGCGTAGTAGTCTAGAAAAAATAGCGGTGTGGCGAAGTTGCAAATCAAGTCATTTACGCACATTGCGACTAAGTCAATGCCGATTGTGTCTAGTCGTCCCGTCTCTATGGCGATTTTTAGCTTTGTGCCTACGCCGTCAGTCGCACCTAAAATCACGGGATTTTTGAGCGTGGATAGCAAGTCCTTTGGCAGTGCGTAAGCCCCCGCGAATGAGCCGATTCCCCCCACTACGCATTCATTAAATGTGCTTTGCGCTAATGCCTTGATACCGCCCACTAGCGCGTTGCCCTCATCGATATTGACGCCTGAATCCTTGTAGCTAATCGTTTTTGCCATTTTGCAACCTTGTGATTGTTTTAAAAAATCGCATTATATTATTTTTTGGCTTATAATAGCCGTTTTATAATAGTCGCTCCTGCCCCAAGCGATAGATTGCAAAGTCGTATTTCACGGGGTCGGAGGCGCAAAAATGCGATAAATTTTTGGTGATTTCCATAGCGGAGTGGAGATTGTAGGTTTTGCCACCTAAAAGATTTAGCTTTTTTGATAGGCGAAAAGTGTGCGTATCAAGGGGCAAAATCAAATCTGCTTTATCCACAAAATATTGCGAATCGTGCTTGGATTCGCCCGAATCCACCGCTGAATCTAGCTTTGAATCGCTTGAATCCACCGCCGAATCTAGCTTGGATTCGCTCGAATCTACTGCCGAATCTTTTTTGGTGTCGCCCCACAGCCCCAAGTCAATCTTATCTTTTCGCACAACCCAGCGCAAAAAGAGATTCCACCGCTTTAGTGGCGATGAAGTGCGTGGATTTATGGCTTTTTGCCCGATTAAAAACTTTAGCCCTTGCGTGGGATTGCTAATGCCATTTTTTTGCAATGCGCTAAAAAGTGCGTCAATCATCGCATTTATGCCACAAATCACGGGCGATTTTATAGATTCGCGCGTATATTTGCACGATTCACGCCTAGATTTGTGTGATTCGCGCTTAGATTTAGGCGAATCACATTTTAGATTCGCCAAATCGCCACTAGATTCGCCCAAATCCACCATATTTCTCTCTTTTTGCGCCTTATACGATTCAATAAAAACGCGCTTTATTCCGCCATTTGCGATAATTTCATTTAATGCCAAAAATAGATTTTTTATATCATCGCTTGTTTGAAAGCGATACAACGGAAAATCAGCGCGTTTAATGGCGTCCCTATCGCCCAAAATGCTAAAGTCTAACTTTCGCAAAGTTTTTAAAATCTGCCCAGCATTGCCATACGCCAAAAGTGCGCAAACTACGGCGATTTCATCGATATTTTTTTGCGCCAAATTTTCTTTCACCGCAAAAAGCGGGTCTGGCTTATCTAGGCTCAACTCAAACTCGCTATTTCGCAATTCATAGTGCTTATCAAGTAGCTTTTTTAGCTCCCGCGAATCGTAAAAATCCCACGAATCACGCAAATCTGGCGTTAAATCCATTTTGTCAAAATCCGCCATTTTGCCCCCAAAAAATACAAAAAAATAAAACGCGGATTATAATATTTTATGGTAGAATTAGCCTTAAAATTAGTAAAAATTATAGGATTTTTTAAGATGAAAAAAATTATTTTAGCCCTTTTGCTCCCCGCGCTATGTGTGATTTTCGCAAACGCAGCCCCCAAAGTAGTCAAAGTCGATAAAGTCGTGTATTTAGAGGCACTCTATGGCTTTGGCGAGATGAATTTCCCGCAAAAAGGCTTTATCCACGAGGCGCAATTACGCGCGATTTTCCCCACGACAAGCGCAATGCACGAGCTTTTGGCGCGTGGCACATTCTCACAAAATACCAAAAGCCACGACATTGACGCCAAATATCGAGGCTATGAGGTGGAATATCGGCTTGGTGTGCGAATGGATTCGCAGTTTGAGAGTATGGGAATGATGCTAGGAAGCGCGTATATTGGGCTTGGCTATCAAAATGTGGTGCAGAGCTACGGCGATTCGCGTCCGCGCAGGAATATGCACTTTTTATACATTCCTGTGGGCTTTTGGGGCGAGGATACGATGAGTGATTGGGGTAGCTTTATGGCGAATTTCAAAATGCGCTACGGCATACTCACAAAGATGATGTTTGTGGATAATAACAACAGCGAAAATAAGCTAAAAGGGCATTTTCTTTTCGGTGGCAAGGTGTATTTGGGGATTGCCTACAAAATCGCCGATGTGGTGGATATTTTCGCGCAGGGGTATTTTCAATATGGGACGCCGATACGAAACTTGCGACAATATGGGCTAGAAGTGGGATTGCAATTTTAGGAACGCTTATAGTTAGGTTAGCATTTTTGTTACAGCGTGGAAAAATTTTGGAGCTGTTTAAGCGTTGCTACGCGCCACTAAGATTATAATTAAGCAATTCACTTTAAAGCGGAGATAAAATGAAAATCTTAATCTTAGGCGGTGGCTATGGTGGGCTAAAATGCGCCATCACACTGCAAAATCATTTCGCAAAACTGCGTGGCAAGGCGCAAATCACGCTTATTAGCAAACACGACTACCACTATCAATCCACACTGCTCCACAAAGTCGCAATCGGCACATATAGCGCAAGAAAAGCACGAATCTATTTTCGCAAAATCCTTGATTTACAAAAGATTCGCTTTGTAAAGGACACGATTCGCCGTATAGAGCGCGATAAAGTAATCGGTAGCTATGATGAATACGACTTTGATTACTTAATCATCGCGCTTGGTTTTAAGCCAAATAGCTTTAATATCAAAGGTGTGAATGAGTTTGCATTTAAGCTACACAGCGCGAATTCCGCTCTTAAGATTCGCGCCCAAATCGAGCAGAAATTTAAGGATTTTAAGTTTAGAAACGATAAAAACGATTTGTGTTTTAATATTTGTGGGAGTGGATTTACAGGCGTGGAATTCGCTGCCGAGTTAGCGAATCAAAGCAAGGAATTAGCCGATATTTGCGGGATTTCACGCGATTTGGTGCAAATCAATTTAGTTAGCAAAACGCCCAAAGTTCTGCCAATGTTTAGCGACAAACTCCGCGACATAGCGCAATCAAAGCTAAAAAAATTAGGAATTAACCTCGTAGTGGGCGAAGTGGTGGAAGTGCAAAATGACGGCGCAATTATCAAGTGTGGCGAGGGTGTAAGCAAACTAGAAGCCCACACAACCATTTGGTGCGCGGGAGTAAAGGGCAATGAAGTGATTTCGCAAAGTGCGTTTGAATCGTGCAATGACCGCATAAAAGTCAATGAATTTTTGCAGATTCCTAGCACAGAGCATATTTTTGTCATCGGCGATTGCGCTATTGCCACACAGCGCGACATTATCCACGCACCAACTGCGCAATTAGCCAATCAAATGGGGGAATTTGTGGCGTTGCGGATTATCGATTTGGCGCGTGGTAGGAAAATTACAACGGCTTTTAGATTTAGCCACAAAGGGACGGTCTGCTCGATTGGGCATACGGACGGCGTGGGCTTTGTCTTTGGCGTGAGTGTGTGGGGCGAGATTGCGGCGTTTTTCAAAAATATGATAGAAAATAAATGGATTCTTAGCATTGGTGGGCTAAAAAATGTCCTCAAAAAAGGGCAGTTTCGCTTTAGAAGTAGCTCATAAAATGCTATAATTGCGTTAAAAAATACAAGGAATTTATATGGATTTTGATAGAATTGAAGCAGAAATGATTGCTTGTGCTGGGCTTTGCGTGAATGATTTTAATAATGAAGCAAAAGACATTTTGCTAGTAAATAGCACAAATGTGGAACTAGTAAAAATGCTAACGCGCTTTAGTGTGAAAGTGCATTGTGTGGGGCTAAATCGCGCTAATTTTATCGCAAATCAAAGTGCGAATCTCAGCGCGGAATCAATGGCAAAAATGGCGTTTTATGATTTGGCAATCAATCTAAAAGTGCATAAATTCGATGTGATTATCGATTTAAAAAATAAAAGCGTGGAAAACTACCAAAAAATGCTAAAAAATAACGGAATTTTGATAGTGGATTTGGAATCGCTAGGGGCGGAAAATATAGCGCAAAAAAATGCGAATTTTAATGTCATAATGCCTTTTAGATTGCAGTCGTGGGGAAGCGATGATGCCAAAAAATACTATCTTTTTGCGTCCAATAAATTTCACCCGATTGCGGATTTGTCCCTGCAGAAAGTGGATTTGCTCGATGATTTACAATACTGCAATGCGAAAATTTATGAGGGAGCATTTGCATTGCCAAACTATATAAAAGCAGAGCTAAAAGGGGTAGTAAAAAACTAAACGCACAATTTGTTCTGGGGTATGCAATTCACACGGCGATTCGCCCCTTGCTTCGTCAATAGACACCAAGTCTTATTTCTTTGCAAGGGACGAATCGCCGTGCAAAGCCACACTGCCATTACTTCGATTGTGATTTGCTTTGCAAATCAATTACGAATTTAGCGCGAATCTGCAATATTCCGTCATTGCGAGGCAAATCGTAGATTTGCCGAAGCAATCCATTTTTTTTGATTGCCACGAATTTGCTAACGCAAATTCTCGCAATGACGAAGTTAAAAGGGATTCTACTTTTAATGATTCACTAAATCAAAACAATGCGGAATCAAATTAGCTTATTATTTTTTGGCTAGAATGTGCAAAATATTTTTTTAAAGGAAGCGATTTTGAAAATCTTTGGGACTGATGGGATTCGTGGCAAAGCAGGGAGTGATATAACGCCATTTACGGCACTAAAAGCGGGACTTGCGGCGGGGATTTATTTTAAAAATGCAAAAAACGCAAATGAGATTCCTTGCGATTCAAATAACGAATCAACCGCAATTCCACGCGATTCCATAGGCGATTCAAGCGATTCGCCCCAAAAAACAAATATCATCTTAATCGGCAAGGATACGCGCCGTAGCGGGTATATGATTGAAAATGGCTTGGTGTCGGCATTTACCTCGCTTGGATTCAATGTCATTCAAGTCGGTCCTATGCCTACCCCTGCGATTGCCTTTTTGACGGAGGATATGCGCTGTGATGCGGGGATAATGATAAGTGC
>JBNMHH010000035.1:0-11400 GCA_050872665.1 Helicobacteraceae bacterium | reverse complement strand
ATCCACCTTTGTAGGACCGCCACGCACTTGGCTTGTGTAAGTCGCAGCTTTCACGCCAAAGCCCTTGTCTTTGATTTTTGCCTCTGCTAAAATCTCACCAGCAAGTAAAACGCCCTGTCCGCCGACACCTGTAAATCGTAGTTGCGTCATTTTGCACCTCCCTTTTTTGCATTTGCTTTGGCGACAACCTTATTGAAATATGCGTTGCAATATTCCTCTTTGGTTTTATCCTCTTTTAAAATGCCCGTTACAAATTTATTTTCGCGCTCTTCCTCGCTTAGCTTTTCATACTCTGCCTTATTCACAAGCCTTGAATCTATCCAATTAAGCATATCAATCGCCTCGCCCATTTTGTTTTTGCGTCCCAAATTCACATGGCAGTTGCTATGAATATCAAAAAAGCTAAAGCCCTCGTGCTTGAATCCAGCCACCAAAAGTTTCTCTAAATTCTGCGGTTTGGTTACGCTACCACGCGCTACAAATGTCGCACCAGCGGCGTCTGCTAATTTGCACGGGTCAAATGAGTAGTCGATATTGCCATATTGCGCCGTAACCGTCCAAAAATCGCGTGGCGTTGTGGGCGAAGTCTGCGAGTTTGTAAGCCCATAGATAAAGTTATTTACCAAAATATATTTTATGTCAATATTGCGCCTACACGCGTGAATCGTGTGATTCCCGCCGATTGCCATACCATCGCCATCGCCAGAGATGACAATTATGTGCTTTTTGGGATTCGTTAGTTTTATGCCTGTGGCATACGCCAAAGTCCGTCCGTGCGTAGTATGCACGGTGTTGCAATTTAGATATGATGAAAATCGCCCCGAACAGCCGATTCCACTCACCACGCAAACATCATTCATATCCCAGCCGACATTTTCAATCGCGCGAATCACCGTCTTTAAAATCACGCCATCGCCACAGCCCCAGCACCACAATGTGGGCATTTTATCCATTCGTAAATATGTATCGTAATTGTATGCCATTTTATAACCCCTTTACTTTTTCTATGATTTCATTAGGCGAGATTGCTCTGCCATTTGCTTTGCCAAAGAACTTTATGTCCTTTTTCATAACGCGCTCGATTTCCTTTACATACTGCCCTAAATTTAGCTCGATAACTAAAATCTTGCTAAAATTTTTGCCTAATTCTTTTAGCTTGGATTCAGGCGAGGGCCAGATTGTTTTTGGGCGAAAAAGACCGACTTTTAGCCCATTTTTACGCAACTCATTTACAGCGTCTTTTGCTGAAAGCGACACTGAGCCATAAGCGATAATTAAAATATCCGCATCATCAAGCATATATTCCTCATAATCGATGATTTTAGATTCGTGGGCGATGATTTTATTAAATAGTCGTTTTAATAGCTCATCGCTTAGCTTTTCGTCCTCTGTGGGGAATCCCGTATATCCGTGCGTAAGCCCCGTTAAGTGATATTTGTAGCCACTAAAAAATGGATTTAGCACGGCGGGTTCATCACCTTTGACTTTATAGGGCTGATAATCTTTTGGGTCGCCCTCAAATTTTTTACGATTCTTAATGCCTTTTTTGACTTCATCAAGCGATGGCAAAACCGCCTTGCCGTGCATATGCCCCAAGGTTTCATCAAGCAACACAAACACAGGCGTCATAAATTCCTCCGCTAAATTAAAAGCGCGAATCGTCTCTGTGTAAGCCTCGCTAAGATTGCCCGGACAAAGCGCGATTGATTGAAAATCGCCGTGTGATGGGGCTTTTGCTTGATTTATATCGCCTTGCGCCACGCGTGTGGGAAGCCCCGTTGATGGACCGCCACGCATTACATTTACAATCACAAGCGGGATTTCCGCCATAAACGCATAGCCGATTTGTTCCGCCTTTAGCGAGATTCCCGGACCTGAACTTGCTGTTAGCGATTTCGCGCCACCCATTGAAGCACCGATAGCAACGGAGATTCCGCCGATTTCGTCCTCCATTTGTATAAAAACGCCCTCATTTTTCGGTAGCAACACGCTCATACTATGCGCGATTTCGCTTGATGGCGTGATAGGATAGCCACCGAAAAACTTGCACCCTGCGTCAATCGCCGCGAATGCTACTAATTCATTTCCCTCTGAAATTATATCTCTCATCATTCCTTCCTTTTATCGTATTTACTCGAATCTAGCGCGAATCACAACGCCATATATCGATTTGCTTTGATTTTTGTCGCCATCTCTTTTGCCTCAGGTGTAAGTTTTGCAAACTTAAAGTCCTTTCTATCTGCCACATGAATGGCAAAATCAGGGCAACTCAACTCGCACGAATTGCACCCAATGCAACTTTGCGGGTTGATAATGCTTATGATTTTGCCTTGAATCGAATTCACCTCCACGCGCATTGCAAGAGTGCCACTAGGGCAGACTTCCACGCAAATGTCGCAGGATTTGCAACGATTATAATCCACCCAAACGGGCGTATTCTCTGGGGATTCCAATTTACTCATTTATATCTCCTTTAAAATTTTAAATACAAAGGCAATTTTAAAACTTAATCAATAATTTATCTAGCAAAAAATGCGTTTTATAAAAAATTTTGTGATTTCGTGTAACAATTTTGCAAGATTTTGGGATATATTGCTCTACCCTACCCTATTGCACTACACAATCAAAACCTATATCCAAATTTTATGTCGCCCTTTGCGCCGTAGTTTTTGCCCGAATCTACCATTCCTGCAATGCCGTATTGCAAGTAAAAGTTTGGTGTGATTTTGTGTGAGCCTACGAGATTTAGCTCTGCGCTGAATCGCGGGGCTGATTCGATTGTGTAACCTATGAAATTCCTCGCACCGCTTAGGCTTAGCTTTGCGTCATCACTCGCATTCCAAGCCATATCTTTAAATACAAAGCCCACGCTGTAAAAATGTGCGCTCCACACGGCGTTATATTCTACGCCCAAGCCGTAGCTAAGATTCGTGCTTGTGTATGCGCTTTGCCTGTAAGTGCCTGTATCAAACGCCCCGCTACGATTATGCCCCAAAGCCAAAAGCACCACAGGCTTTAGTGCGTGGCTCATTTCATTATCACTTGCCACAATAAAATTGTATTTGTAATACACGCTAAAAAGCGTCCCAAATGCGGTATTTTTCGCGCTTTGCGAATCGTAAGTTTTGCTATTGTCGTTAATGCTAAAGTTTAGATTGCTTTGCAATTCGTGTCCGCCGTATTTCCCACCCCGCGCGTCAAAAATCGTATGCAAATAAAGCCCGACATTATAAAATAGCGCATTTTCGCTTAAACCGCTTGTGTGCGCCTTTGAGCCACCAAAGCCAAGCATTGCACCTATCATAATATCGCTATTTGCGACATTAAATGTCCTATCATAGCCGATATTTGTCGCGCCAAAGCCCATTTGCGCTTCTCCGCCAAAATATCCACCACCCACATTTAGCCACACGCTATTTTGCAAATCCTCGCTTGATGCGCCATAGCTTGGCATTGCATCGCTTCTATCCGCCCCTTGAATCATAGACTGAATGCGATATGAAGTGTCATTTTGCGCGAATCGCAGGTGCTTTTTACTCGCGCGTTGCGCCAAACGCACTTGGATTATGCGTGTATTTATCGTGTAGTCGTTAGAAAACAGCAGATTTTGCGTGAGGCGCGTTTTGTTGCCCTGCGCTATGGTGGCTAAATCGCTGTCAATGGCTTGGATTCGCTCATCTAGGACTTTATAATCGTCCGTGCGCGTGGCAATATCAATGGCTTCATCGTTTGGACGCGCCTCTGTTAGGGCTTTTAAAATCTCGCTATATCGGCTAGAGTTGTGAGAGATTTGCTTATTTAGCTCATCAAAGGTATTTGGGGCAGATTCAAGGAATTTGATAAGTATATTTTTCTTTTCATCATCGTATTTGCTAACGACAAAAAATCGTTGATTTTCGACAACCGAATCATCAAAAATAAAGTCTATGCGAGAATCGGCGCGATTGTCAAATATGCTACCCGCGCTTATGAGCGTGTAATATTGCCCTAGTGTGATTCCGCTAGATTCGCCCTTTTTTATGCTTGAATCTAGCTTTACTTGGACTTTTGAGTTTTCGTCAAATGTGAGATTTTTATCGTTAAAATCAAGCGTCTTAAAGCGCGATTCGCCTTTGCTTGAATCGTGTCCGACATTGAAAAGCGTAAGATTGTCGCTTATAGTCGAATCCACGCTAATAGTCTTTGGAGTGCTATTTTGCGTATAAGTGGCGTTTTGAAAAGTTACGCGCGAATTATCTCCACTGCTTGAAAATGTCGTAGTGTTGCCAAAATCCCACGAATTGATAGTGAGATTCGCGCTATTGTTTAGATTGATATTTGTTAGATTCGCCGTGCTTGTCGCCGAATCCGCAAAATTTAGCGTAAGATTCGTATTTTCTACTTTTAGATTCGCCATTTCAAGTTTGGATTTGTCATCAAGCGTAAGTGTCGCACTATGCGCAAATATCAAATCGCTTGTGGTTTTTATCGTGCTAGATTTTAGCTCGATATTTTTGCCGATAAGATTGCCCGTAAGATTCGTAGTGCTGTTATCAAAAATAAAACTTTTAATATCGATATTTGCGCTATTTGTGGCATTTAGCGTTAAATTGCTTAGATTTTTTGCCGTGATTGTTTGCGCTGTAAGCGTGGCGGTGTCGCTTAAACTTATTGAATTGTGGCTATTTTCTAGCACAATATCTACCGCGTTTAATGTCGCATTGCCACTTAAATCCACACTCGCGGTAATAGATTCAAGTGCGGTGGTAATTATGCTCGAATCTTTGGCGGTGATTTTTCCGCTAAAATTCGCACTTGCCGTTTGCGATTCGCTAGGCTCAAGCAAACCCAGCGTGATTTTGCTACCACCTTGCGCGTTAATGTCAAAACTTTTATCGCCAAGCATTTCAATTTGTAGCGTGGAATTTTCGCCACTAACCTCCACATTTGCATTGCCATTCGTGCCTGTGAGTTTTGCCTCGCTATCCAGCGCAAGAATACCATTTTGAACGCCACTAAATTCAATCTTTGGCGCAATAATCTCACTTTTGCCCTTTAAAATAATCTGCGCCTTATCTAAATTTTCAGCCCTTAGCGATTCGGTAAGTGTAAGTTTTGCAAAATCGCTACCTTGCGAATCATTGTCCAAATACACGCTATCTTTAAGCGTTAAATCATCTATCTTTTTTAGAGTGAGGCTTTTTAGACTTAGATTCCCACCATCTAGCCAAACATTTGCACTTAATGCGCTGTTTGCGCCTGTAATCGTAGATTTAACGCCCACAATATTGTAATTTGCGCTCTTATCAATATGCGCCGAATCTAGTTTGCCTAAATCTAAATTAGAGTTATCAAACCATAACGATTCGGTAACTTTTAGCTTTTCGCTACTACCACTTTTAAAAATATTTGCTAAATTACTATCGCTTACATTATTTAATTTTAGCGTTTTTACACTTGCACTTGCGCCACTCGCCAGAGTAACCGAATCTTTGTCGGTTAAAGTTAAATAATCCGCGCTTAGTTTCGCACCGCTTTTTAAATCCAAACTTGCATTAAAATCCCAAATATGCGATTGAATCTCACCACCTGTCGCGGTAATTGTGCCTTTATAACTTATGGTTTGATTTGCGATTTTTGTCTGCTCATCGCTCAATGTCCCGCCCTCAACCTTTTGCTGATAGCTAAATCCGCTACCCGTTACATTTTTGCCATCCAAATTATCGATAAAATGTTTGACATTGCCCCCAAACTCAATTTTGGAGGTTGAATCTAGCGTGATATTAGATTCAAGTGTGGCGTTGCGCCCCAGCGTAAGATTCGCGCCCTTTAAGTCAATACCGCCAAATTTAAAACTGCGATTATCCCAATCGGGCTGATTTAAAGTGGAGGGTTTGCTTAAGTCCATATAGTTTGGCATTCCCTTTTGTGTGCCAGATTCGGCTGTTGCTACTTGATTGCGAATCGTGCTATCGCTAATCGTAGCGTGGGTGGTGGCGTGTCCTTGTAATGCGATATTGCCGTTTGTAACTTCAATTTTGCCACTCGTATTTATATTGCCGTCAAATATTAAGTGCGCCTCGCTGTTGCCTGTCATTGCGAGACTTTCGGTAGAAAGTCGTGGCAATCCACTTTGTAATGTCGCACTATTTTGTGAATTGCCGCGTTCGCTTTGCTCACTCGCAATGACAGCATTATTTGCGTTTTTGTCTCCACTATACACAATATCGATATTTGCGCCATTCGTGGTGTTAGATTCGCCGATATTTGCGTGGATTATGGTGTCGGCTTTAGTGTTTGTTTTACTACCGCTTGAATCATACCCAAAGCCTTGAATCTCAAGCGTTGCCTTTGTTGCGCTAGTGATAGTCGCGCCACTATCATTTGCTACAATGGTGTTTAGTGTGAGCGAGTTGCCTCCCAAATCGAGTTTGCCCCCGCCTGTGCCAAAATAAAAGCCCATATTGTTCGTAGTATCCTGCGATAGCGTGTAGGAATCTGTGCTTGGCGAATCGCCCCTTGCAATATTTTTACTTGCGCCAAGTGCCTCTGCTTTGCCCTGCGTAAGTGTGAGTTCGCCTCGTCCGCTAGTAATGTAAATATTATCGTAAGCCCTTGTGCTCGTATCTAGTGTAACCTTGCCCTCGCCGATTTTAAGTGTGCCTAGATTCGCGCTGCCGTTATTTTCGGTTTTAATAACAAGTTCGCCTTTGCCTATTTTATGGAGCGAATCGCCACTCACACCTTTTAAAGCCCACTCTACACGGACATTTTCGCCTATATCAAGCCCCGAGCCTTTGAAAGAGTAATTTCCGCTATTTGTAAATTTATAAGTCGTAGGATTCGTGCTAGTCGCCGAATCTCCAGCCATAAATACGAATCCCCCAGCATAGCCACTTTGCATTCTGTCAATATTTGTTTTTACTTCAATGTTAATTTCGCCGTTGCCACTGAAAATCATATCTTTATTGCCCTGCAACTGCTTTGAATCGCCATTATTTTTAATTTGTATTTCGCTACCGACAGGCTTTTCTAAAGTCCAGTTTGCGCCACTGCTTAAGTCGATTTTTTGCTCAAATTGCTTTTGATAATCCAAAAAATCTTTGTTTGATGCAAATGATATTGCGCCATTATCCCTTGAAACAACGCCAAGTAAAATCCATTCATTTTTATTTTTATCATAAGCATAGATTCCACTGCCACTATCGCCCGAAGTGATATTATTATAAAAACCCGTCATTGGCTTATAGCCAAATCCTATCCCACTATTATAATAATCCACACCATTAAAAGTCCCAAAGCCACCGCCTTTCATTTCGCCACTACCATTTGTATTGAAAGTTTGCTGATTGCTTGTGCCTCTCAAGGTTACAATCCCGCTACCTGCTTGATAAAAATAGATATTTCCATCACTATCTTTAAAATTTTCTAATTGGGTTTTAAATTTTTCTAAATCCTCTTTTTGTTTGTTTTCAATATCAAGCA
Source organism: Helicobacteraceae bacterium (assembly GCA_050872665.1). Classification (GTDB taxonomy): domain Bacteria; phylum Campylobacterota; class Campylobacteria; order Campylobacterales; family Helicobacteraceae; genus NHYM01. The sequence goes on along the minus strand of JBNMHH010000035.1, from coordinate 3,936 downwards.
TTCCCACTTGTCCCTCAACGACATATTTATCGAGTCGCAAAAATTTTGTATCCCAGCCGTAAGATTTTTCAGTGCTTTCTTTTGGAGTATTATATTTCGTAAGTCCCCATTGTCGTAAATCGCTCACATTATTAGGACTTTCCACATGATTCGCCGTTACGGCAAATCCACGCCCCACCGAAGTCAAAGAACCATAATTACTCGAAGCGGAAAAATCTGGGATTTGCGGAATCTTAAACTTTGTGCCGTCTTTTTTGGTTATCGTGGAGTTATTCGCACCAAATGCACCTTTGTGTTGCCCGAAGTCCAAGTAGTCGCGGTAGTAAAAATCGCTGATATTTATGCTTTGCGCGTTTGCACTAACAGCGACAAGTAGCACGACACAGGGCAAAACTCGCATTCATCGCTCCTAATAAAAACTATAAAATTCTATTATATTTCGTCTTTAAATACAATGTTTGCATTTTTTATCACGATATTTACCACACAAAGCCAACGCATAAAAATTTAATCAAATTTTCATCTTTTTAAAGTATAATTCCGCTTTTTTTAAAATCGTTTTGGTGCGAATCTAATTTTTTAAGGAATCCCACTTGCAATTTTTCGACATTGACATTGGCGCAAAGGACATTATCAAGGATTTTTTCCACGCACAGCGCATTGAAGCTAGTGATATGCTCTTTGGCAATCTCTACATTTGGCACTTTTCGCGCACCATAAAATACGCGCTTATCGATGATTGCCTTGTGGTTTGGACGAAATTCCCAAGCGAATCCTATCCATTTATCTTTTATCCGCTGGGGCGTGGGAATCGCAAGGTGGCGATTGAGACAATGAAAGAGTATTTTTTGGATAACAAAATGCCTTTTTCGCTCCGTAGCCTAGAGCCTTATCAAAGCGCGGAGTTAGAAAATCTTTTTCCAAATAGCTTTGAGATTGCCCCAAACCGCGATAGATTCGACTATATTTACAATATCGATGAGCTAATCGCACTTAGCGGACGCACACTGCATAAGAAAAAAAATCACCTAAATCGCTTTTTTAAACTCTACCCAAATTTTAGCTACGAGCGAGTGGATTCGAGCAACGCCTTAGAGGTTTTGGAGGCTTATGGCGCGTGGTTTGAGGAGGGCGAAAAAAGCGATGGTTTGCGTAACGAAATGCTTGGCATTGAGGCGAGTTTGCGGAATTTTTCCGCACTTGATATGAAAGGCGCGATTATCCGCATTGATGGCAAAATCGCGGCATTTTCTTTGGCGGAGCAAATCAATGATGATTCGGTTGTTATTCATATCGAAAAGGGAAATACCTTTTATGAGGGCATTTTTCAGGCAATCAATCAGCAGTTTTTGAAAAACGACTTTGCGCATTTGCGCTTTGTGAATCGCGAGGAGGATTTGGGGATTGAGGGCTTACGCAAGGCAAAAATGAGCTATAAGCCATTGCGATTCATTGAAAAATCCAATGCGATTTTGAAAAATTAAACTTTAAATTTAAGGAGTAAAAAATGACAAAAGAAGAGTTTAAAAAGTTCGTAGAAAGCGAGGGAGTGCGATTTAAAGAGCCACTTGGCTTTGGAATTGCGAGAGTGGATTTGGGCGAAGATTTTAGTAAATCGTGCGGTTGTAGCGATTCAAGCGAATCCAAAAAAGCCGTAGTTTTACAAGCGACTTATCCCGTGCTAAATTGGCGCGATTCAAGTGGCAAATGCGAGAATTTAGGCTCTTACGCGGTGCTTTGCAGTGCGGTAGAAAAATTCCCACAAAATCTCATCGCAAAAAGCGACAATGAGGCGATTTATCGCGTGGATTCGTGCGTAGTAAATGCTGCGCTAGAGCTTTTTAGCCCATTTTTAGCGGAAACTTTGGCGGACAAAAATGCGCATAAAAATATCCAAGTGCTATTAAACTTGCAAAAAATGCCTAATTTGGATTGTTGCAAGTCGGCTTTTAGATTCGTGGTGATTTATGATGACGCAAAGTGCGAAAGCGTGGAATCTAGCTATATGAAGCTACTTGCGCTATCTTTGGGTAAGGCGAAGTTGCGCTCACTAAATTTGGACGGCATCTTTGGACTGCTTGAAAATATCGCGTGGAGTGGCAATACGCCCTATCAATTAGAATATTTGCGCCAAAATGAAATAGAGCTAAAATTAGCTGGAAAATTCCCGCGAATCGACTTTGTGGATAAATTCCCGCGCTATTTAATGCAAGTAATCCCGCAATATGACAATATTCGCCTACTTGATTCGGCAAAAACCCGCTTTGGCGCGTATTTGGGAAGTGGTGGATATACGCAAATGCCCGGTGCTAGTTATGTGAATTTCAACGCTGGGGTGGTCGGCAAATGTATGAATGAAGGGCGAATCAGCTCAAGCGTGATTGTAGATGAAGGCACAGATGTGGGCGGTGGTGCTAGTATTTTGGGTGTGCTAAGTGGTGGCAATGCGAATCCTATCAGTATTGGCAAAAACTGCCTACTTGGCGTGAATAGCTCCACAGGCATTTCTCTTGGCGATGGTTGCGTAGTCGATGGAGGAATCGCCGTCCTTGCTGGGACAATCTTTTACATTTCCGCTGATGAGGCGCAAAAAATCCGCGAGATAAACACAGACTTTGAAATCAAAGCGGACTGCCTTTACAAAGGACGCGAATTGTCGGGCAAAAATGGCATTCACTTTAGGCAAGACTCTAAAACTGGCGCGATGACGGCGTTTCGTAGCAAAGTAAAGATTGAATTAAATACGGCATTGCACTAGAATGCGTTTGTCTCTTGCGCGTATTTGCGGGAGACTTGCCACTCGCTTCGTCAATAGACTATCAGTCTTATTTCCTTGCTCGTGGCTACGCAACCCACAAATCCATCGCAAGATACTTCCGCATTCGATTCGCACTTTTTGTGTGATTTTTGTGGCGAATCTGAATAGTTTTAAAGGGGTTTTATGTTTGAATTAGCATTTGTTTCCACCACACTAAAGCTAACGCTTGGTTTGGCGTTGCAAATGGTGGCGCAAAAAAATCATTTGACGCTGGAGGATTGCCAAAGTGGCGATTCCAAATCCTGTGCGCAAACTATAAGATATTTGAAAGATTCGTGCAATCACAAAGGCGCGAAATCCTGCGGTGTGCTGGGCTATATCTATGAGGGCGGATACGGCGTGAGTGTGAATCTAAAAAGCGCGATTGGCTATTACAAAAGGGCGTGTGATTTGCGATATGGCGTGGGGTGCGTGAATTTGGGCGTAATTTACGCAAAAGTGGAGAATTACAAGGACGCCAATAGCTACTTTGCAAGGGCGTGTGAGATGAGAAACGCAGAGGGTTGCCTAAATCTCGGTATTTCCTATCTATATGGATATGGCGTGAGCGTGGGTGAGATTCGCGCAAAATTGCTATTTAGGGAAGCGCGTCAATATTATATCGAGTCTTGCAACAAGCAAAATGCCCTAGATTGCAAAAGTGTAGCGCAATTTTACAAAGATGGCATAGGCATAGAAATCGATGAAAAAATAGCAGAAATTTACCAAAAAAAGGCTTGTGAGTTAGATGAGAATTTGTGCGAGTGATATTTCGCGTAGATTCGCGCAAACTTTGCAAATATATATCGCCCTACTCTGCCCCACTTGGCATAATGCTCGTGGTTTTTTTCAAGCGCGAGGTGTCAAAATGCGTGTATATGCGCGAAGTAGCAATGCTAGAATGCCCCAAAGCCTCCTGCACTAGGATTAAATCCAAGCTCTTTTGATATAGCAAAGTCGCAAAGCTGTGGCGCAGTAAATGAGCCCCGTTTTTCTCCTTGCGAATCCCCGCAAAACTAAGCACATTTTCCACCACACGGCTCACATAAGCCTGTGTCAAAATCCTATCCTTAAAGTTGCAAAACACCAAATCGCTCTTTAGATTCATCGCACTTTTTTGGCTAAGCCACGAATCTAGT
>JBNMHH010000034.1:0-11418 GCA_050872665.1 Helicobacteraceae bacterium | reverse complement strand
CTCCCCCACCACAGGCAAAAGCGTGGTAATTCCAGCAAGTCCAATGTAAATATAGAGCAAAAATGCCAAAAGCAGATTCGCCCCGCTACCAGCAAATAAAATGCAAATCTTTTGCCACGGAGCTTTTGTGGTGTAGCTATCGGCGTCCTCGTTTCGTGAAAGCGGGTTTAAATCGTCCTGCCCTTTCATCTGCACATAGCCACCTAGTGGAATCGCAGAAATGGCGTAGTCTGTGCCATTTACGCGCTTTACAAAAATCTTTTTGCCAAAGCCGATACTAAAAACTAGCACCTTTACGCCAAAAAGTCGCGCCACTAAAAAATGCCCTAGCTCGTGGAAAAAGATTAAAAATGATAGCACCAAAATCGAAACTATTAGCCACATTTATTTGCCTTTTAAATTATTTTATGCGCGGATTCGGTGATTTCTCGCGATTCACACGCTTTTATAATACGCCCTCGTGTAATCATAACCCGAATACAGCGTTACAAACACCGCAATCCACAGCAACGCCTCGCCTCCGGGGAATAAATCCGCTAGTAAAAACGCCACGGCTGTTATTTGAAAGCCTGTTTTGTATTTGCCTAGATTGTTTGCAGCGACATTTTTGCCCTCACTTGCGGCAATTACGCGCAGTCCCGTGATAAAAAATTCTCTGCTTAAAATCAAAAATACCGCCCAAGGATTCGCCCGTTCAAGCAATAAAAGCCCGATAAACGCGCCTAAAATCAGCATTTTATCCGCCAAAGGGTCAAAAACCTCGCCAAATTTGGACTTTACATTGTAGATTCGCGCGATATAGCCGTCAAAAAAATCCGTGATAGAGGCGATACAAAAAATCAAACACGCCGTATAATTCACCCACGAAAAATCCACGAAATCGGGGAACGGGCGATACAAAATCACACAAAGCAACAAAAATGTAAGCAAAATGCGGAAAATAGTCAAAACATTAGGAATATTGCGCATATTTTTCTACGAATCCGCCTATTTTTACTTAAATGTCGTTCCGCCGTCAATTACGATAGTCTGCCCCGTGAGCCACGAGCTTTGTGCCTCATCACACAAGAAATACACCGCCCCTGCCAAGTCCTCAGGCGTCCCCATACGATTTAGCGGGGATTGTTCCTCAACTTTTGCCTTGACTTGCGCGTAGTCTGGGAATGCGCGAAGTGCGTCTGTATCGATAGGTCCGCCACTCACGGCATTTACGCGAATCTTAAATTCTCCCAATTCCTGCGCGGCGGATTTTACCATTGTCTCTACGGCGTTTTTGGCATTGCCGTGTCCTGCGTAGTTTGGCATATACACAAGATTGCCCGTAGAGCTTAGAGATACGATTGCGCCACCGCAAGATTCGCCATTTTCTAGGTTTTTTTGCATTCGTTTTGCTGCCTCTTGCGCCCCTACAACAAAGGCTAAAACGGTCGCGGTGTAGATATTATTTAATCCTCTAGGGCGTAGTCTCATAAATGGCGCGAATCCTCCCGCCACGCTTTTGCCATAAATGATTGCGTTAGATACGAAAAAATCCACGCGCCCAAAATCCGCATCGATTTTGGCAAAAAGCTCGGTATATTGCTCAGGCTCAAGCACATTTAGCGGATAAAATTTTGCTTTTATGCCGTATTGTTGCGCCACATCGTTTGCGATTTTTTGCGCCTCTTCCTCGTTGCGATTGTATGTGAAAGCCACATTCACGCCATTTTGCGCGAATTTATACAAAATCGCCTTGCCAATTCCCTCGTAGCACCGCTTATTACAAGCACTTTGTTTTTCATATTATTACTCATTGTTGCACCTCGTATTGTTTGATTATGTTTTCTAAACGCGCTAAATTTTCTTTTTTCATTTTGCTTAGTGGAAGCCGAAATTCTAGGCTATCGATGAATCCACAAAGCCACATTGCCGTTTTGATAGGAATGGGATTCGTCTCGCAAAATAGGGCTTTGTTGATTGCAAAAAGCTCGGCGTTTATTGCGCGAGATTTTTCAAAGTCGCCATTTTTCGCGCTATTTACCAAATCCACGATTTTATTTGGCAGTAAATTGCCCGTTACACTAATTACGCCCACGCCGCCACTTGCCAAAATAGGATAGTTTATGGAATCCTCGCCACTTAAAATCTTAAAATCTGGGATTCGCGCATTTAACGCCACCACGCGCTCAATATCGCCACTAGCTTCTTTTACGCCATAAATATTTGGATTGGCATTAAAAAGTCGCTCCATAGTGGCAATATCAATGCTAACGCCCGTGCGTGAGGGGATATTATAAAGTAGCACAGGGATACTAATAGCATTTGCGATTTCTAAAAAATGCTGATAAAGCCCCTCTTGCGTGGGTTTATTGTAATATGGCGCGACACATAAAATCGCATCCGCCCCCGCACTCTGCGCGAATTTCGCTAACTCTACCGCCTCTTTGGTAGAATTACTCCCAGCACCCGCCAAAACGCGGACGCCTGTGCCTTTGCAAATGCTTACACACGCTTCAATGCACTCTTTATGTTCGCTGTGGCTTAAAGTCGTGGATTCGCCTGTCGTGCCGATAGGCACACAAGCGTCCATTTTATGGCGAATCTGTCGCTTGATGATTTTCTCATAGCTTACAAAATCGATTTTATCATCTGTAAATGGCGTGATTAGCGCACTCATCGCGCCTATCACCTTTATCATCATTTTTTCCTTAAAAATAGCGTTGTTGAATGCTCTGTGTTAAAATAGCGATTCGCCACCGCAATCAAATCTTTCGCCGTAATCTTATCGAAATTTTCCTCATATTCCAAAAGCGGCTTAATATTTCCACGCGCAAAGTAGCCACCATACAAAGACGCCACCGATGAGCTATTTTCTAGTCCGTAGATGAAATCCGCCTTTATGTTGATTTTTGCCTTGTCAATGTCGCTTGGGGTGATTTTGCCTTGTTTTATCGATTCAAGCTGTTTTAGTAGTGAATCTTGCAACGATTCAGCCTTCACGCCCTCATTTCCCGCTGCCATAAAGATAAAAAGCCCATCATCTTTTAGCTCCATATTGTAGCAATACACGCTTTGTGCGATTTGCTCTTTGGTAACCATATTTTGCGTGAGAATCGCGCTTTTGCCATTACTTAAAATATAGCTTAGCAAAGACAGCGCGATTTGGTCTTTATGCTCAAAATTTGGTATCTTAAACGCTAACGCATAAATCTCAACTTCTTGATTTTCGCGCTTTATTTCTACGAATCGCTTATCCTCCTGCGGTGCTTCCTTTGTGCGAACCTGTGGAATTTCGCGCGTATTTTTGCCCCCATTTTTAATGTTTGCAAAATATTTCTTAGCGATTCTAAACAGCTCTTTTGATTCCACATCACCAGCCACCACAACAATGGCATTTTGTGGCTGATAAAACGCCCTATAAAATTCGCGTATGTCCTTAATATCCCACGATTTTATATCCTCCATAAAGCCAATGGGCGTCCAATGATAGGCGTGTGTGATAAAAGCCGTGTTAAAAAGCCGAAAGTATAAATATCCCGTAGGATTATTATCCGTGCGCCACAAACGCTCCTCTGCCACGACATTGCGCTCGGTTTGAAACTCCGAATCTTTTAGGGATAGATTTTGCATTAGCTCGGCAAACAAATAAAGCGATTTGTCTAAATTATCCTTGTGTGCTTTGATAAAATAGCGCGTGTAATCAAAACTCGTGGAGGCGTTATTTTTGCCACCAAAATGCTTCACAATCTCATCAAATTCCCCAGCTTTTAGATTTTTGGTGCTTTTAAAACTAAGATGCTCCAAAATATGCGCAATGCCACTTTTGCCCAGCACTTCGTTGCGAGAGCCGACTTTGTAAAAAATATTTATATCCACGACTTTGCTGTTATTATTCATAGGAATCGCCACGACTTGCAGTCCATTTGGCAAAATCAACTCATCATATTTGTAAAGCGAACTTTTGGGATTCGCGCTTGGATTCGCAGAATTTTGGGGATTTGTGGGTTTTGTAGGGGCGATATTTGCTGCATAAATAAAAGACATTAAAACTACTCCTAAAGTTAGCATTTTTACCATAAACGCGCCTTGTTGCTAAAATTTCAAAAATAAATCCGCGTATTTTAGCATAATAAATACTTAAATTTTGGATTTGATAAATTAGAGATTCATTTCAAACCTTATCAAAACCTTAAAAATAAACAATAAAATGATAAAAATTTTAATTAACTTTAAATTATATTTTTGATAAAATCCGCGTTTTGAATCTAAATTTTACGAGAGCAAAGCTCTCAAATCACATACACTAGGGATAAAGATGAAATATTACAGATTTTTACTAGCTGGTTTTGGCTCTGCTTTAATCATCAGTGCCGTTTTGTTTGGAAACCTCTTTGCCAAGGGCAATTCTAATCAATCGCGCCTTGATGGATATAGCAAGATTCGCACGGTGATTTCCAATATCGAAAATTACTATGTCGATGATATTTCGATGAATGAGATTGTAAATAAAGCAATCAGCGGACTTTTAAGCAATTTGGACGCGCACTCGGCATATCTCACACCAAAGGAATACACAGACTTAAAAGTGCAAACGAGTGGGCATTTTGATGGCATTGGGATTCAAATATCGCTAAAAGATAGCGCACTTACGATTATCTCCCCGATTGAAGGCACACCGGGTGATAAGGCTGGGCTAAAGGCTGGAGATGTGATTTTAAAAATCAACGACCAAAGCACACTAAGTATGACGATTGATGATGCGGTGAATCTTATGCGTGGCAAGAAAAAGACAAGCGTTAAACTTACCATTATCCGCAAAGGTGAGCCAAAACCGCTTGTTTTTGACATACAGCGCGACACTATTGAGATAAATTCTACTTACGCTAAAAAGATTGAAGGCACGGATTATCTCTATTTGCGCGTAAATACATTTGATGAAAAGGTAACCAAAAGTGTCGAATCACTAGTGAAAAATAGCAAGGCAAAGGGCATAATCTTAGATTTGCGAAATAATCCCGGTGGGCTTTTAGAACAAGCTGTGGGACTAGGGAATCTTTTCATAAAAGAGGGCGTTATCGTCTCACAAAAAGGCAAAATTAAAAGCAATAATGAGGAATTTAATGCCAATGGCAAAGCACCATTTGCTAAGATTCCCCTTGTGGTGTTAGTAAATGGCGGTAGTGCTAGTGCAAGTGAGATTGTCGCAGGTAGTTTGCAAGACCACAAACGCGCCATAATCGTGGGCGAAAATACATTTGGCAAAGGTAGTGTGCAAATCGTGCTTCCGCTTGATAATAGCGAAAATGGAGACGCGCTTCGCCTAACGACTGCGCGGTATTATTTGCCTAGTGGGCGGACGATTCAAGCTGTGGGAATCACACCAGATATTGTCGTTTATCCCGGTCCTGTGCCAAAAGATGGCGATGATTTTTCTATCAAAGAGGCGGATTTGAAAAAGCACCTCCAAAGTGAGTTAGAAAAGTTAGATTCTAACGCGCAAAGTGCCACTCAAGCTACCAAACCCGCGCCAAAAGATAGCAAAAGCAAAGCAATCACGGCAGAGGATATTTACAATGACATTCAGCTAAAAAGCGCGATTGACGCACTAAAAGTGCTAACGGTTGTTGGGATTCCTACTAAAATCAGCGTAGCAAATAAATAAGTGAGGTTTAAGAAAATGGAAAAATTAGATTTACTTTATGAAGGCAAGGGCAAAAAGCTATATGCGACAAATGATGATTTAAAAATCATCTCTGAGTTTAAGGACGATTTGACGGCGTTTAACGCGCAAAAAAAAGGCAACGAAAAAGGCAAAGGTAGCCTAAATTGCCAAATTAGCACCATTATCTTTAAACTTTTGGAGCAAAATGGCATAAAAACGCATTTCATCGAATCGCTAGGTGAAAATAGTATGCTTTGCAAAAGGGTGCAGATTATCCCGCTAGAAGTCGTTGTGCGAAATGTCGCCACAGGCTCACTTACAAAGCGACTAGGAATCACAGAGGGGCAAAAGTTGGATTTTCCCATAGTGGAGTTTTATTATAAAAATGATGCGCTAAATGACCCGCTTGTAAATGATGAGCATTGCAGGATTATGGGGATTATCGATGATGATAAAAGTGCGGAGTTTATCAAAAAAACAGCGCGAAAAGTTAATGAAATTTTAGTGGAATTTTTCGCAAAGGCGAATCTGCGACTAATCGATTTTAAAGTCGAATTTGGACGAGATGAAAAAGGCGAGATTTTATTGGCTGATGAGATTAGCCCTGATTCGTGCCGTTTGTGGGATAAAGATAGCAATAAAAAAATGGACAAAGATATTTTCCGCCAAAGTTTAGGCACCGTTAGCGATGCGTATAAGGAAGTTTTGGCGCGAATGCAAAGCGTAAAATAGCAAGGATTCGGCTAAATAAAGCAATTTTAGTAAGGCAGATTCAAAAAGGCAGAATTATGAAAGCAGAGATTGAGATTTCACTAAAAGATGGCATTTTAGACCCACAGGCAAAGACGATTTTTAATGCTTTGCATTCGCTTGGTTTTAGTTGCGTAAGGGATTTACAAATCGCCAAAAAAATGACTTTGGATTTAGATTTGACAGATACGAATCACGCAAATGAGCAATTAGAATCAATGTCAAAAGATTTACTTGCCAATCCTGTGATTGAAAACTACAAAATAAAGATTTTGCCTTGATAGCGATTTTACGATTTTTAGGCACAAACTGCGAGTTTGATGTAGAATACGCCACGCAATTTTTAGGCGAAAAATCCGCGATTGTGTGGCATAAAGAGCGAGATTTGCCAAGCGACACAAATGCCGTCATCGTCCCCGGGGGCTTTAGCTATGGGGATTATCTGCGTTGCGGTGGGATTGCGAAATTCGCACCCATTATGAAAGCTGTGAAACAATTCGCCGAAAATGGCGGATTTGTCTTTGGCATTTGCAATGGATTTCAAATCTTATGCGAGGCAAAAATGCTCCCCGGTGTGCTAATGCGAAACAAACATATCGCTTATAAAAGCATAATGGGCGAATTTGAGATTTGCAATAATGATAATATGTTGCTAAAAAATTATATGATTCGCCAAAAGATAAAGCTCCCTATCGCCCACGCTGAGGGCAATTACTACATTGATGAGGTAGGATTAGCAAAACTCAAAGCAAATAATCAAATTTTGCTAACCTACACAAGCGATATAAATGGCTCTATTGCGCGAATCGCTGGAATTTGCAATGAGAATAAAAATGTCTTTGGAATGATGCCCCACCCCGAACGCGCCATTGAAAAAATGCTAGGAAGCGATGATGGCGCAGATATGCTAAAAAATATTTTTAGCGCAAATGCGCCAAGTGGCGATGAATCTAGCGTGGCAGATTCACGCGAATCTATTAAATCAAACGAATCGCCCGAATCGATTGAATCAAACAAATCGCACGAATCTAACAAAGCTGATTCATTAGATTCGCCCCATTCGCCAAGCGATTCGCTAAATCTCACGGCAAATTATCATTTTTAAAAGAGCCAAAATGCGACATATATTTTTACAAAAAATCCAAAATCTATTTTTATTAGTTTTTTGCCTTTTTGCGCTAATGTTTTCAAGTGCAAATGCGGAAGAGCCAAATGAGATTCAAAGTAGGCTGGTGTATGTCAAAAGCGAGGTGCTAGAGCCAAAAGAGTTGCATTATATCGGCGAGATTGTGGGCGTGAAGTATAGTGTGCTTGTGCTAGAAAATGCCAAAGTCCGCTCTATGGGCTTTTTAGACAGCGATGGAATCGCCATAAAAAACGGCGATGAATCGTGGGAGCAGTTAGATGATGGCTCATTGCAAAATATCATTTATTTTAAGATTGTGGGTAAAAAGTTTGCGTTTCCGCGCCTTGAAGTCATCGTAGATAGCGATGATTTTAGCGACACGGCGATGAGTAGCGAAATGCTTGGCGAAGCGATAGATTTAAAGGCGAATCACAAGCAATTTAACGGCGTGGTGGCGCAAAATTTTAAAATCCACAATCACAGCGTAAAGAATTTTGATGAAAAAACTAATATTATTATTTTGGATTTAAGCGCGGAGTGGGCGAATTTGGAGGATTTTAAGATACCAAATATTAAAAAGCAAGGGTTTGAGAGCATAAATGAGGGCATTTCGCGCAGTAGCGGGATTTACTACGCGATTTTGCCAAATCAAACTTCCGCACTTGACTTTGAATATTTTGACTTAACCTCGCAGACTTACAAGCAAGAGCATATCAAAAATGTCATAAATAAGGCGCACATTAGCATTAACCCCGAAATCGCGCCAATAAATAAGGTGCTGATTTTCAAAAATATCGTTATTTTGATTGTGAGTTTCGCGCTGTTTGTGGCGTTTTTGATTCGCAAGATACCGCTTAAGATTCGCATTGCAATGCTTGTGGTGGGCGTTTTGCTCTTAATTTTTGTTGTAATTAGCGTGAATCTCAACGAAAATGGCACGATGAAAAATGACAGCTACATTCGCATACTGCCTACGACAAACTCCACCATAATCGCCAAAATCCCCGCAAATGCGGAGGTGCAAATCATTAGCAAACACAACGACTATGTGAAAATCCTAACGCCCGATAATAAAACAGGGTGGGTTGAAAAGGCAAATGTAAAATGAGCCTCAAAATGAGCCGTGTGCGTGGGATTTGGGCGGCTTTTAGCACGGCGATTATTCTGCCAATCATTATCCTAAATATTTATATTTTTCGCTTTCACAATCGCCCCGTGCGAAAAACTAGCCGTGTGTTTTTTTGGCTAAATGGCTTTAAAATGCAAAAAATTGGCGACTTTGACAAAAACGCGCAGATTTTGGTGCTAAATCATCAAGGCATTATGGATATTGGCTACCTTGAGGCTTACTATCCGTGGGATATTTGCTGGGTGGCGAAAAAAGAGCTAGGCGAAGTCCCACTTTACGGACACGCACTCAAAGCCCCAAAGATGATTTTAATCGACAGAGAGGACAAAAAGTCGCTGATTTATCTCATCAAAGAGGCGAAAAACAAGCTAAATGAGGGGCGAATCCTAGCTATTTTCCCTGAGGGGACGCGTAGCAAGGGCGGACGCAACTTTTTGCCATTTAAAAACGGCGCGAAAATGCTAATTGAAAAATATAAATTAAGAGTGCAACCCATAGTGCTAATAAATACTAGAAATTTATTTGACGCCTCTACGATAGAAGTGCGAAGTCGAAATGCTAGAGCGGTGTGCTTGGAATCCTTTGTCCCCGATTTTAGCAATCCAAAATGGTATGAGTATTTAGAACATAAAATGCAAGAAATTTATCATATACATTATGATGAAATAAATGCGACAAGTTAGGATTTGGGCATGAATCTAAAGGCGTGGATTGTGGCTTTGGTGCTTTTGTGTGGAATTGCAAATGCTACGAATCTAGCCGAATCGGCGCAGGATTCAAGTGCAAATTTTGGCGAATCTAATGGCGATTTTGCCACCTCTGTGCCGTCATTACAAGGCGATTCAACCTCCACTCCGTCATTGCGAGGCGAAGCCGAAGCGTCTGTGCGAAGCACCGACCCACACTTGCAAATCCAATTAGATTCTTGTGTAGATTGCCACGATTCCACGCAAAGTGTGGAATCTCGCAATGATAAAAATGACGAATCTATAAAATCTACTAAAGATTCAAGTGCAGATTCACAAGATTCAAGCACGAATCCAAGCGATTCAAATGCCACCTCGCAAGATTCACACTCTATTTTCTCCACCGCTCCCATAAATGGCGACACCTTTGGCTCATTTGCGGTAGGCTATCAAATGCTATCCAAACGGCACTCACTAAGTGCGAAAAATCTCAACCATAGCGCATTTTTCGCCCTTGATAGAGGGTGGATTTTTATGGATAATGCCTTGCTTGTCGCACTTAGCCTTGATGGCAGTGCGGGGGAATTTTATAGTATCAATATTGGCGCAAAGCTCGGCTACCGCGCGTTACAAGGGCGAATCATTCCAAATATCGCCCTAAGTTACGGGCTAATCAACCACAAAATAAATGACGCGCAACATAATTTTCACGGCGCAACGGCTATGCTTTCGCTATTTGTGGATATTGCGCAAGGCTTTGGGCTTGAAGTCGCCTATCGAGTGGGATTACACCCATTTCCTACGCTAAAAAAGACTAGCGAACGCGCAAATATCCATAGCTTTATGGTAAATCTCAAATTTATGGACTTTGGGATATGAGAAAAATCGCATTATTTTTTGCGCTATGTGCGTGGGTATTTGCTGATTGTGGCGGGGATTGCGCGACTTGTCATTTTAGCATTGATTACAAAGATGAGCGGCATAAGATTATGTTAGATTGCAAAGTCTGCCATACGCCCGAAAAGCTAAAGTCGCAGATGACTACAAATGGCTGTGGGCGCGACTGCTTTGAGTGTCATAGCGTCTCTAAAATTAACGCTGTGGCGATTAAAGAGCATATCGCGCTAAATACCTGCATATCCTGCCACACGCGCATTGACAACAAACTCACCCCAAATATCAACCCGCTTTTTAATAACAAATCGCTAAATCGCAAAATAAATCCGCAAAACCAAAGCATATTTAAACAAAAATAATTATTCTATCTAACCACCTTTGCCATAAAATCATCATAGATTTTATCCTCGCACTCAATCGTAATCTCAGCGTTATCGCTTAAAAATGCGATATTTAGGATATTTGCGCCCATTTTGGTGGATAGATATTTGGCGTGATTTATGGCGTTAAATGGTAGCGAAATTTTGTGGATTTGGCGCGGGATAAATTCTATGATTCCACCAAGTGATTCGACATTTTCCACCGCTAACAGCGTGGCGTTGCTATATGCTCTAACCAAGCCACCCACACCTAGCAGTTTCCCGCCAAAATACCGCACCACAATGCAAACGCACTCTATTAACTCTTTGCCACGAAGCACATTTAGCACTGGCACACCCGAGCTACCCTTTGGTTCGCCATCATCGCTACTTGATTCGACAATTTGGCTAAATTCATTGATTGTGCGTGAGGCGCGGACAAAATGCACGGCTTTTTTGTGCTTTTCTTGCAATTCACTTAAAAGGCTTTCCGCACCCTTTGCAGGGGCTAAATGCGCCAAAAACTTCGAGCCGTCCTTTTCATACTCTGCCACCACAAGGCGATTTAGCGTTTTCATTTGCGCCTAAGGCGAATCCTACTTTTTAAAGGTAGAAATATACTCGCCCAAAATCTCAATATCCTCATCGCTTAGGTTGTTTGCTTGGAGATACATAATCGCCGCCGTCCCGCCCTTGCTAAGCGTCTTTGCGCGGTAGCCTTTCATATCATCAATCAAAATCTTTTTGCTTAAATCCGCGATTGTGATATTCCCCGCACTGCCCGGTGCGACTTTATCGCCCCTTGCGCCGTGGCAAGCGATACATTTTTT